>NZ_JADPKQ010000111.1:0-34720 GCF_023074015.1 Bradyrhizobium sp. 142 | reverse complement strand
GGCCGCTACGCGCCGCCTCCGGCGGTGGCCTGCGGCCAGCCTTGACCGCGGCTGCGTCTGGCGCAGCGGTCAACCATCGGAACGAAAACGCCATCGCGAGTGCATCGCACTCCACACCAACAACCATGAGCAAAGCATGCCCTGATCAATCATTCCCCTTGACAACCACATCCCCATACAAGCCCGGATGAGCGAAGCGAGATCCGGGGATGTCGCGAGCGCTGACCCGCATGTCGCTTCGCTCATGCGGGCTACGGCCACGAGAGGGTGGATAGCGCTCGCCCCAAGCTCGTCATTGCGAGCGCAGCGAAGCAATCCGGACTGTCATCGCGGAAAGATTCTGGATTGCTTCGCTTCGCTCGCAATGACGGCGGAGAGACCTCTTACCTTACCGGCGGCGCGTATTGCACGCCGCCGGCGTTCCAGAGCTGGTTCATGCCGCGCGGGATCTTCAGCTTGGACTTCTCGCCGATATTGCGCTCGTACATCTCGCTGTAATTGCCGACGTGGCGGATGATGCGGACAACCCAGTCCTTGGTGAGGCCGAGCTGCTCGCCGTAATTGCCTTCAGTGCCGACCAGCCGCATCACCTCGGGCTTCTTCGACTTCAGGGCCTCGTCGATGTTCTCCGAGCTGACGCCGAGCTCTTCTGCGTTGATCATCGCGTAGAGCGTCCACTTCACGATCATCATCCAGTCGTCGTCGCGCTGGCGCACCACGGGTGCAAGCGGCTCCTTGGAGATCATGTCCGGCAGGATCATGTGGTCGCCTGGCTTGGACAGGTTCAGCCGCAGCGCGTAGAGCTGGGATACGTCGGCGGTCAGCGTATCGCACTTGCCGGTGTCGTAGGCCTTGACGACGTCGTCGAGCTTGTCGAACTTCACCTCGTCATACTTCATGTTGTTGGCACGGAAGTAGTCGGCGACGTTGAGCGCCGTGGTGGTTCCGGACTGCACGCAGACCTTGCTGCCAGTCAGCTCCAGCGCGGTCTCCTTGTTGCGCGCGCGCGGCAGCATGAAGCCTGCGCCGTCGTAATAGGCCACCGCCGGGAAGTAGAGGTCGTAGTCGAGCTCGCGCGCCATGCTCCAGGTCGAGTTGCGCGAGAGGATGTCCACTTTCCGGCTCTGCAATTCCTTGAAGCGCTCGCTGGCGTCGAGCGGAACGAACTTGGCCTTGGCCGGATCGTTGAAGATCGCCGCCGCCACCGCGCGGCAGAAATCGACGTCGAAGCCGGTCCAGTTGCCCTTGTCGTCCGGAATCGAGAAGCCCGGCAGGCCCTTGTTGACGCCGCACAACACCTCGCCGCGGCGAACGGTGCGCTTCAAGGTGCGGGTGTCGTAGAACTCATAGATCATCGCCAGGGCGCCGACCAGCACGGCAACCGCGAGCCCGATCAGCAGGCCGCCTCGAAATGTGCGCATCATGTCTCTCTCGCGAAAATATCGGGAAAAGGAATTTGGACGAAGGCGGAGAGCATGATCCGAAAAAGCGCGAAGCGGTTTCCCGAGAAGATCATGCTCAAACTATAACCCTCAGAGCTCGGGCTTCTGCCGCACCACCACCTTGGTGCCGACGGGAACGCGATCGTAGAGGTCGGCCACGTCGTGGTTGACCAACCGGAAGCAGCCCGATGAGACCTTGGTGCCGATCGTGTCGGGACGGTTGGTGCCGTGGATGCGATAGACAGTGGTGCCGAGATACATGGCGCGGGCGCCGAGCGGATTGCCGGGGCCGCCGGCCATAAAGCGCGGCAGATAGGGCTGGCGCTGGATCATCTCCGGCGGCGGCGTCCAGTCCGGCCATTCCTTCTTGTTGGCAATGTTTAGCAGGCCCTGCCACTGAAAGCCGTCACGTCCGACGCCGATGCCGTAGCGGATCGCGCGCCCGCCCGGCTGCACCAGATAGAGGTGGCGCTCGGAGGTCGAGATGATGATGGTGCCCGGTGCTTCAGTCGTGCGGAAGTAAACCACCTGCTTCTGCCATTCGGGATCGAGCTCGTAGGCGTCGTCGGCGACCAGGCCTGGCTCGTCGCCGCGGTCCGGCTGCTGGGCGGAGACTTGCGACGCGGACACGATCAGCCCCATCGCAGCAACCAACGCCCCAGTCAGGCGACGAAAATCCGTCATTTCAAGCTCTCCCCGCTGCCACAGCGCAAATCATTCGGAACCATCTGAACTCAGGGGCACCTTCGTGGCAAGTTGATGGCGCGCCCAGCTGGTATGTCACGAGAATGCTTTGGTTTTTTGACGAGGCTCGGCAATGCCACAAACAGGGGATGGCGCGAAAAGCATAGATTGCCACCGAAGGCGGCGGTGCGCTCCCTCTCCCGCTTGCGGGAGAGGGTGTCTCCGCAATAGGGCCTCCCGATGTGGAGAGAGCCCTCACCCGGCGCTACGCGCCGACCTCTCCCGCAAGCGGGAGAGGTCAGACCGAACTCGCGGTGCGATCAACTTCAACAATTGGCACTGGATGCCAGCTAGATCCGGCTATTCTCCGGCGCGATCCCGAGCCGCCGGACGATTTCAGCGGCCACGGCGCGCGCCTCAAGCCGCGAGCCGATGCGGGGGCTGCGAAACCTCCCTCCGGACTGCAATCTGATCACGACGATGCAGTGCTCGTCCTCGGACCGGCCCCGGCGGTCCACCGTGATCGCCTTCACATCGTGGCCCTCGATATGGTCGGCGCGCAAGCTACCGTCACCCCATAAGCGTTCGACGCGGATGTCCGCCTCACGGATGATCCAGAACGCGCCGGTCACGAGGTTGGCGTATCGGTAGACGGAGAACGCGGCGATCACGCCGATCGGCAGCAGCAGGATATCGACATGGCTCGGCGACAACCCGCGCCAGAGCTTGTAGGCGTAGGGAATGGCAGACAGTGCGACGGCGATCAGTGCAACGATTCGGATGTCCCTTGCGGAAAACGGCTCGAGGGGTTCGCCGAGCTGCATCTCGGGATTGCTGGCATCGAGCGGATTGCTTGGCGCCTCGACGTCGGGAACGTCGAACTGCGCGGCGATCCGGGCAACGGTGTCACGAACATGCGTGACATCGGAGATCGGTGGTGACGTCAGCCGTTCACCGGAGGCAAGCGTGAAGGCCAGTTGGAAACGGGCTTTGGCCGCCTTGCTGCCGGCAACCTGGAGCCCCCTGATGTCGTCTTTTCCGACGACCCTGGTGCGGAGCCTGCCGAAGGGCCGTTGCTGCCCGATCAGGATCTCATCCGGCGTGATGATCCACACCACCGCCGGTGCAAGCATGACGGCGCCGACGAACGCCGCTCCCACCAAGAGCGCGCATACGGAGATGATCACTTCCAGCGCATCGTGCGTGAACAGGCCCGGCGTGAAACAGAGCGCAACGGCAGCCGCAGAGCCGGCTATGACCAGCCGCTGCGCGATCGAGGAGCCTTCACGAAGGCGGATGTCGTTGCTGGGGATCGGGTCGTCCATGTCGGGCGGCTGAATTCCGTCGGTTGCGAAACTCCACGGACGGGTCCGTGGAGTCAAGCAACAACGTGAGCCAGCGCAGGCGACATCAGCTGCTGGCGTTCAGCAGCCGCGCCACGGTGCGGTCGATCTGGTCGTAGCTGCCTTCGCCCTCGTGCTGGAACACGATCTTGCCGTTCTGGTCGATGATGTATTGCGCCGGCCAGTAGCGGTTACGATAGGCGTTCCAGGTCTTCGAATCATTGTCCTGCGCCACCGGATAGGTGATGCCGTGACGCTTCAGCGCGGCCTGCACATTGGAAGCGGAGCGCTCGAACGGGAATTCCGGCGTGTGCACGCCGACCACGACCAGGCCGCGGTCTTTGTACTTGGCGTAGAGCTCGGTGACATGCGGCAGCGTGTTGACGCAGTTGACGCAGCCATAGGTCCAGAAGTCCACCAGCACGACCTTGCCGCGGAGGTCGGCGATGCTCAGTGGTCTCGAGTTGAACCAGTCGGTAATGCCGGTGAAGTCGGGCGCAGTCTCCTGCGCGGCGGCAGCGGTCACCATCGGCGCTGCGCGCGCAGCCTCGTCGCAGATGCCGGGAATGACGGCGCCGGTGACAGCGATGCCGATCAGCGCGGGGGATACCGCGAGCAGTTTGAGGGTCATGGAAGCTTCCTCCGTTGCGATGGGATGGTCACAGGCCGACCTGGCCGGTGGGATAGAATCCGGTGAGCCACGCCACGATCAGCGTGTCGTATTGAAAGTAGGCGGCGAGGGCGAATGCGATCACGACGACGCCAAAGCCCTGCTGCAGGCGCGGCGAGATCCGCGCCAGGCTGCGCACGCGCGTGGTCGCGGCCTGCCCGCCATAGGCGATCGCCAGCATCGGAATCGCCGCGCCGATGGCATAGGCGAGCAACAGCGTGCCGGCCCAGGCGAGGTTCTTCGAGGTCGCCACCAGCGTCAGGATCGAGCCGAGCACCGGGCCGGCGCAGGGCGTCCACACCAGGCCGAGCGTGGTGCCGAGCACGAGGCCGCCAAACGCGCCATCGCGCTGCGTGGTGCCGGCGTTGCCGAGATCGAGCCAGCCATTGAACCGGACCGACAGCCATTCGAACGGCGCCGGCCACAGCATCAACAGGCCGAAGCCGAGCAGCAGGAGCGACGCCGCCGAGCGCAGCACGTTCGGATCGAAGTCGAACAGCCGCGTGATTGCGCCGAGCAGCAACGCGGTCGCCGAGAACGAAAGCACGAAGCCGAGCGCGATCATCGCGGGCCGCAAATGCGAGCTGCGCCCGATCGAGGCGCCGAGCAGGATCGGCAGCATCGGCAGCGTGCAGGGCGCGGCGATGGTGAGGACACCGGCAAGGACAGCAAAGATCAGATCGAGCATCGCGCCACTCGTGAATGGGGTCACGAGGGCTGTTCGGGATGGATGCGTCAGTTGTTACGCAGCGTCACACGTTCGTGACGGGCTGGCCTTTGCCGCGTCGACGGTGCGCCCCTCTCTCCCGCTTGCGGGGGAGAGCCGGGGTGGGGGTGTCTCCGCAATGGGACACTTCCCAAGAGGAAAAAGCCCTCACCCGCCGGCGCGGGAGCGCGCGGCGAGAGCCTGCCGCCACTTAGACAAATCCCCCAAACACAAAACGACCCGGAGGGGGGCATCCCATCCGGGTCGCTGGAGGTCTTGGGAGGTTTAAGCAAAACCGTGTGTGAGCTTTATAGGGAGGAAGTTTTTCCGCCTGATGTTGTGCTTCGTTTCAATTGTTTCGTCGGCGGTAACACTTCCGTGTCCGGGACAGGCTTGCAGGCGCAGGCCCATCCCTTTGAAATCCTTGAGTTTCAGGCAGCAAAGCGCTCGACGCCACAGCCCTTAAGCAACTCGGCAAGTTGTTTGCGCGCGTAGAACATCCGGGTCTTCACCGTGCTCTGCGGGATGCCGATGATCTGCCCGACCTCCTCTACCGATTTCTCGTGGTAGTAGACGAGGGTGATGATCTCGCGGTGCGCGGGCGACAGTTTTGCCACGCAGGCGCGCAGGATCGCGCTGGTGTCGCTGCGGTCGAGCGAGGTCTCCGGCGTATCGCAGCTATCGGGAATCTGCCGCACGTCTTCCTGGTCGATGTCCTCGAAGCGGCGCTGGCGCATCGCGGTCAGGGCCTTGAAGCGGGCGATCGATAGCAGCCAGGTCGAAACCTGCGAGCGGCCCTGGAATTGGCCGGCGGTGCGCCAGACGTCGAGGAATACCTGGCTGACCAGGTCTTCCGCCGTGGTGGCGTCGCGCACGATGCGCAGGATGAAGCGGTAGACCCGCACATTGTGCCGGCAATAAAGGATGTGCATCGACGTCCGGTTGCCGTCGGCAATGCTTTCGAGAAGCATGTCGTCCGAGGTCGCCTGAGCGGCAATGATGCTCTGGCTGGCTTGGGCGTTGATGGCGATGACGTTCTGCATTGACTGGCTCCCCGTAGCGCCGCGACCGAGCGGCGTTTCCTTGGACCAAAGTGTTAATGAGCCAACGTTTCGGGACGTCTGCACCAAAAGCGGAAAATGGTTTCGTGCGCTGCTAAATTGTTTCGTCGGATAAATCGCGACGAAACACTCGGGGCAAAAAAGCGTGGAATTTCAACGTACGGAAAATACGGGGTAAGGGATCGGGCGGGGTGAGGAACGAATTTCGGGCGTTTGCGTTCGCTGCCGCGTCCACACTTTCCGCCGTCGTCCCGGACAAGCGCGCCAAAAGCGCGCGCAGATCCGGGACCCATACCCCAGGAAGAAGTCGTCGCCCGAGCAGGTGACGACGAGTCTTCGCCAAACCACGTCTGGTGGCTATGGATCCCGGATCTGCGCGCTGCTCCGCGCGCTTGTCCGGGACGACGGCGGAATTTGCCGCGCCTTACGCCCTCGCGTCCCCTACGCCTTCTCGCCGGCCGGCGAGAACAGATAGCCGCCGCCGCGGATGGTGCGGATCACGGCGGGCTTGGTCGGGTCGGGCTCGATCTTGCGGCGGATGCGCATGATGCGCAGGTCGACGGCGCGGTCGAAGGCCTCGGCGTCGCGCGCATTGGCCAATTCCAGCAGCCGCTCGCGCGACAGCACGCGCTTCGGATTGGCCGCGAACACTTTCAGCAGCCCGAACTCGGATGCGGTCAGCGGATGCTCGTTGCCTTCGTCGTCGCGCAGGGCCTGGGCTTCGAGATCGAGCCATTTGGTGCCGAACCGCACCAGCTGATCCTTGTCGGATTTCGCCGCGGCCGCTTCGCTGGCCGCCGCTTTCGCCGGCGTGCTCCGCCGCAACACCGAGCGGATGCGCGCCATCAATTCGCGCAGCTCGCAGGGCTTGGCGACGTAATCGTCGGCGCCGAGCTCGAGGCCGACCACGCGGTCGATCGGGCTCGCGGTTGCCGTCAGCATGATCACCGGCACGTTGATGCGGCTCTTGAGGTCCCGGATGATCGACAGCCCGTCTTCCTCGGGCATGTTGAGGTCGAGCACGACGAGATCGGGCATGCTGCCCTGGATCGCCGTGCGCAGGCTCTTGCCGCCGTCGCACAGCGTCACGGTGAAGCCGTGCATCTTGAGGTAATCGCCGACCATCTCCCGGGCCGGGGCCTCGTCGTCGACGATCATGATGTGCGGGCTTTGGGTCATCTCAATCGGATCTCGGCACTCAAATCATGGCGTTTGGGTCGCGAGCAGCGTGATGGTGAAGGTCGATCCCTTGCCGGGACCGTCGCTCGTGGCGGTGACCTCGCCGCCGTGCATGTCGATAATACGCTTGACGATGGAAAGCCCAAGCCCCGTCGAGCTCTCGCCCGCGGTCGGTTTCGCCGATAGCCGCTGGAACCGGCCGAACAATCGGCCGAGATCCTCCGGCGACAGCCCGGCGCCCTCGTCGCTGACGCGGATGATGGTGTCGCTGCCCTCATGAGTGACCACGACGCCGATCTTGCCGCCGATCGGTGAGTATTTGATGGCGTTGCTGATCAGATTGTCGATCGCCTCGCGGATGCGGTCGGTGTCGCACATGGTGACGATGTTGGACGGCGCGGTGACGCTGATCGCCTGCTGCTTGTTGACGGCGAGCGGCTGGTTGGCCTCGGCGACCTCCTTGACCAGGGCGGCGACGTCGACCGGCTCGCGGCGGATGGTGATGTCGAAGGCGTCGGCCATGGCGTCCGAGATCAGATGATCGACCATCGTGGTCAGGCGCTTGGTGGCGTCGCGGATATGGTCGACCTGGGCGACCACGCCGTCCGACGACGCGCCGGTCGAGATCAGCTCCTTCAGCATCTCGGTGCGGCCGAGAATGACGCCGAGCGGGTTCTTCAAATCATGGGCGACGGTGCCCAGAATCTCGTTCTTGAAGCCGTTGGCGCGCTGCAGTCGCAGCCATTGCGCTGACAGGCGGCGGTTGGCCTGCATCAGCGCGCGGGTGCGCTGGGCGACGCGGTCCTCGAGCTGGGTGTTGGCGTCCTGCAGCTGCTGATAGAGGATAACGTTGTCGAAGGCGATCGAGAGCCGGCTGGAGAAGATCTCGACCAGCGAGCGGTCGGTCTCGGACAGCTCGCGCTCGGCCTGGAGCAGCACCACGACCTCGCGGCCGCTGCCGGTGCGCAAGTAAATCACGCTGCGGTGGTCGGCGAATTCGTTCTTGCGGCGCTGGAACGCGGCCTCGACCATGGCGCGCAATTCGGGGTCGAGCGCCTTTGACGAGGTGGTGCCGATGAAGCGGCTGTAGCAGCCGCTGCCGGCGAGCACCGAGAGCTCGGGGTCGACCCCGCCGTTGTCGCGCAGCACCAGTATGCCGGCGCAATCGACATTGAGCAGCGAGGCGAGCTGGGTCAGCACGCCCTCGGCGAGGCGCTGCATCGACTTGAAGTCGTACAGCGTCGAGGCGGCGTCGATGATGATCTCGAGCCCGCGCCTTGTCTGCACCATGCGCTCAAGCTGCTGATAGGAGCGCAGCGCCGCCGTCAGTGAGGTGAACAGCTTGTCGGCGGTGAGCTCGGTCTTGGCCTTGTAGTCGTTGATGTCGTATTGAACGATCACGCGCCGTTCCGGCGCCTGGCCGGGCTGTCCGGTGCGCAGGATGATGCGCACGGTCTCGTTCTTGATCTCGTTGCGGATGAACTCGACCAGCTCGAGGCCGGCGACATCGGTCTCCATGATGACGTCGAGCAGCACGGCGGCGATGTCGCTGTGCTCGGCCATCAGCTTGCGACCTTCAGCCGCGGAATGGGCCGAGAGGATCTCAAGGCCCTGGCCGTTGAGACTGTAGTCGGACAGCGCAAAGCGAGTGCCGTCATGCACGGCCGGATCGTCGTCGATGACGGCGATCTTCCATTTCCGGGCGTTAGCATCCTCCGACGCGGTACCGGTATCGTCGATCAGGTGGAGGACATCGTCCTGTTCGGCCATTGAGAAGTCCCGTCACTTTCTGTGCTTTGCGCGCCGCCCTTGGCGAGGCGGGGCATGATAATGCGAAAAGTAGTGCCTTGTCCCAGCTTGGATTCCAGCATCATCCGTCCCCCGAGCTGCTGGGTGACGAGGTTATAGACGATATGCAGGCCGAGTCCCGTGCCGCCTTCGTTGCGCCGGGTGGTAAAGAATGGGTCAAAGGCCTGGCGTTGCACGTCAGAGGTCATGCCGGCGCCGTCGTCGGCGAAGCTGATCTCGATGTCGTCGGCCCCGCGCGGCCGCGCCGAGATCGTGATGGTGCCGGAGCGGCCGTCGGCGAAGGCGTGGTTGGCGGCGTTGAGGAACAAGTTGGTCAGGATCTGGCCATAAGAGCCGGGATAGCCATCGAGCAGCAGCCCCTCGGGCACATCGACCTGGAGCGTGATCGGCGAGCGCTTCAGCACGGGACGCAGGCTCGCGATGATCTGCTCGGTGGCTTCGCTCAATGAGAACTGCCGGCGCTCGGCATGCGAGCGGTCGACTGCGACCTGCTTGAACGACTGGATCAGCTCGCCGGCGCGCTGCAGATTGGCCACGAGCTGCTGCGAGGCATCGCGCGAGGACTGCACGAACTCCTCGAGCTGCGAGCGGCGCAGGCCGCCATCGCCCTTGAGCTGGGCCTCGAAAATCTCGCTGCGGCGGGCAAAGCTGGATGCCACCGTCAGGCTGATGCCGATGGGGTTGTTGACCTCGTGGGCGACGCCGGCGACGAGGCCGCCGAGGGCTGCGAGCCGTTCGGCATCGATCAAATTCTGCTGCGCGGCGTTGAGCTCAAGCAGCGCGCTCTCGGCCTTTTCCTTGGAGGCGCGCAGCTCGTCCTCGGTTTCGCGCTTGGCAATCGCGTTCTCGCGGAACACTTCGACGGCGCGCGCCATAGCCCCGACCTCGTCGCGCGCCCCGGTGCCCTGCACCTCGCGGCCGAGATCGCCGAGCGTGATCGCGCGCATCGCCGCCATGATCTGCTGCAGCGGCAGACGGATCGACAGCGCGATCAACACGCCGACGGTGAGGATGATGCCGAGGAAGATCACCGCGATGGAAAGGACACGACGAGAAATGTCCGCCAGCGTGCGGTCGAACGTTTCCTGCGCCTTCTGCTCGCGCTGGCGCATCTTGGTCGAGAGGTCGTCGATGGCGCCGATCGCCTCGGCCTGGCTGGCGTCGATGGTGTTGCGGAGCAGCTCGGTGCGGCTGGCAAGCTGCTCGGACAGTTTTGCAAAGCCCTCGCGCAGCGCAGTGGTGCGGGTGGCGAGCTTTTGCAGCGCCATACGCTGGAGGTCGTTATCGGCGAGATCGATCATGACCGGAACGGTCTTCTCGATCGTCTCGGTGTTGCGCCGCGCCTCGTCGGCCGCAGCCGGCGACAGCGACAGATAGTAGGAATTCGCCGCCACCAGCATCGCGGTGAAGGCCTCGCGGGATTTGCCCAGCGAGGGCCAGATCAGGGCGTCGCGGTGGCCGGTGGCGCCCTCGATGATGGAATAAAGGCCGGCCATGTCCCTGGCCGGGCCCTGCACCTGGTCCTCATAGGTCTTGGCAATGGTCGCCTGCACGCCGCGCAGGTCACCAAAGCCGTTGAGGAAGCGGTCGGTGGAGCGCTCCAGCTCCTCGACCGAGCCCGAAAGCATCGGGTCCTTGGCGGCGCGGTTGGCCAACGTGCCCAGCACAGCCTCGCGCAGCAGCAGGATCTCGGCAAACAGGTCCGGGCTCGGCTGGTTGATGTAACGGTGGATCAAATTGTGCAGGCGCCCGGTCTCGCTTTCGAGCAGGGCCAAGATCCGGTCGGACTCCCGCACCTGGCGCACGTCGTCCCAGGCCGAGCCCAGCACCTGTGCGCCGTTCCAGATCATCGCGACCAGCACCACCACCACGGCGGAGTTCAGCGCCGCGATCGACAGGATGCGCCAGCGGATCGGCACCGCCCGCAACGCTCCGACGATACGCGCGCGCAGCTGTGCGGCCGAGCCGGCCGCCCGGTCTGCATGCTCGCTGTGTCCAGGCGCGGCCAATTCGGCTCACTCCACCTTGCGAATGCGTTCGATCAGCGCGGCCACGGCGGGATCGCGTGCCGCCTTGGCGTAGATCGCCGCCATCGCGTCCTCGAACGGGTTGCGGTCGATATCCTTGACGACGGCGATGCCGGCGGCCTGCGCTTTACGCTGCGACTGCTCTTCGAGGTCGCGCCACTTCTCGCGCATGAATCGGCTGGAGCGTAGCGCGGCGTCCCTGAAGATCTGCTGGTCGTCCACTGCGAGGCTCCGCCAGGCCTTGAGCGAGATCACCAGCACCTCGGGGCTCATCGTGTGCTCGGTCAGCGTGTAGTAGCCGGCATGCTTGTAATGGTCTGTCGTCACGAAGGATGGCCAGTTGTTTTCGGCGCCGTCGATCAAATGAGTCGCGAGCCCCGTCAGCACCTGCCCATAGGGCAGCTCGACCGGCTCGGCGCCGAGCGAGCGGATCATTTCGCTCATCAACTCCGACTGCTGCACCCGGATCCTCAGGCCTTTGAGGTCGGACACGCCCTGCACCGGCCGGACGGCGTTGTAGATCGACCGTGCGCCGGAACCGTAGAAGGCGAGCCCGACGAAGCCGTAAGGCTCGAAACTGTTCAGGATCTCGCTGCCGATCGGCCCGTCCAGCACCTTCTGCATGTGCTCGATGGACCGGAACAGGAACGGCATGGCGAGCACGTTCATCGTCGGAACGAAATTGCCGATCAGGGCCACATTGGTCCGGTTGAGGTCGATCGCGCCGGCCCGGGTCTGCTCGATCGTCTCCTTCTCCTCGCCGAGCTGGCGGGAGTGAAACACCTTGATCTCGAGCCGGTCCTTGGTGCGCTCGGCGATCAAGGCGCCCATGTAGCGCAGCGCCTGGACGGTCGGGTAATCCTCGGTCTGGGTGTTGGCGGCGCGAAATTCGCGCGCAACGGCGCCGGCCCCGCACATCGCGAGCAGCAGCACGACGAAAACCACCCCGGTCCGCGAGCGTTCGGCACGGTTCAACACTGGCACACTCAACCCCTCAGTGGTGGAGTCTATGGCGGAAGGAAAAGGTTCAATGCAATCTAGCAGATGGTAAAGGGAAGGCCATCCCGGTCCGCCCCGCGGCGCGATTGTGCGGCGCGGCCAGGGCTCATTCCCGGTTGAAACCGCAAACGCCGCGCCTTAAGCAGGATCGGTCGCCTTTTTCCGCGCGACACGGGAAGAGCCAACGTGACTTCAGCATTGCGCCTTTTGCAGATCGCCGCCGCCTTCGCGGCCCTCTCCTTGGCGTCTCTCTCATTGGCCACTCCGGCGCGCGCCGCCACCGACATCGCGCTGTGGCACGCCATGTCCGGCGAGCTCGGCCGGCAGCTGGAGAAGCTCGCCTCCGACTTCAACGCCTCGCAGTCCGATTACCGGATCGTGCCGAGCTACAAGGGCAATTACACCGAGACGGTGACGGCGGCGATCTTCGCCTTCCGCTCGCGCAGTCAGCCTGCGATCGTCCAGGTCAACGAGGTCGCCACCGCCACCATGACGGCGGCCAAGGGCGCGATCTATCCCGTGTTCAGCATGATGCGGGATATGAACGAGCCGTTTTCGCTGGGCGATTATCTTCCCGCCGTGTCCGGCTACTACACCGATGCGGCCGGCAATCTCTTGTCGTTCCCGTTCAATTCGTCGACGCCGATCCTGTACTACAACAAGACCATGTTCCGCGATGCGGGCCTCGATCCGAATCTGCCGCCGAAGACGTGGCCGGAGCTGGGCGCCGCCGCAAAGCGCCTGCGCGAGCGCGGCGCGGTCTGCGGCTTCACCACGTCCTGGCCGTCCTGGATTCATATCGAGAACTTTTCGGCGTTTCACAACCTGCCGCTCGCAACCCGCGCGAACGGCTTTGCCGGCTTGGATGCCGAGCTGACCATCAACAATCCGGTCGTCGTCAAACACGTTGCCCAACTCGCCGAATGGCAAAAGACAAAGCTGTTCGACTATAGCGGCCGCGGGCAGTCGGCCGAGCCGCGCTTCCAGAACGGCGAATGCGGCATCTTCATCGGCTCCTCGGCGACGCGCGCCGACATCAAGGCGAATTCGAAGTTCGAGATCGGCTACGGCATGATGCCGTATTGGCCCGACGTGAAGGATGCGCCGCAGAACTCGATCATCGGCGGCGCCACGTTGTGGGTACTGCGGGACCGGCCGCGCCAGGAGTACAAGGGCGTGGCGAGGTTCTTCGCCTATCTGTCGCAACCCGGCGTGCAGGCGGCCTGGCACCAGAACACCGGCTATCTGCCGATCACCCGCGCCGCCTTCGAGCTGACGCGCGCGCAGGGCTTCTATGAGCGCAATCCGGGCTCGGCGATCTCGTTCGAGGAGGTCACGCTGCACCCGCCGACGGAGAATTCGAAGGGCATCCGGCTCGGCTCCTTCGTCCTGATCCGCGGCGCCATCGAGGATGAGCTGGAGCAGGCGTTTTCGGGCCAGAAGGGCGCGCAAGGAGCACTCGATTCCGCAGTCGAACGCGGCAACAAGCTGCTGCGCCAGTTCGAGCGCGCCAGCCCGGAGCGGTAGCGGCTGCCTGAGCGTGCGCCTCGTCCTTCGAGACGCCCGCCTAGGGGCGGGCCCTCAGGATGAGGTCTCGTTTCGCGGCGAGATTTTGGACTCTCATGGTGAGGAGCGCCGCCTTACGGCGCATCTCGAACCGCGAGGCCGGGCAGGTTCGCAGCAACGCCGCAGCTTAACCCCGCTCAAACACCAGCATGAGATTGTTCGCGGGCATCTCGATCGTATCTATCAATGTGAGCCGCACGCCTCGCGCCAGTTCCTCGACATCGCCGATGTCGCGCACGCCCCAGTCGGGATTGCCTTCGCGCAGCGAGGTGTCGAACACGGCATTGCTGAGGGCGGTGTGCTTGCCGTCGCGCTTGAACGGGCCGTAGAGGAACAGCTTGCCGTCGGCGCGCAAATAGCGGCCGGCGCCGGCGAACAGGCCCTTGGCCACGTCCCATGGCGCGATGTGGATCACATTGGCGCAGAACACGGCCGCAAGACTTGTCGGCCCCTGGCCGCTCGCCATCTCCGGACACCAGTGCGGATCGGACAGATCGATCCGCAGCGGGGAGCGGACGTTCGGCAGGCCGGAATGGACGCGCCAGGCCTCGATGCTCTTGAGATGCCGCTGGTTGAGGTCGCTCGGCCACCAGATCAGGCCGGGCGTATGGCGGGCGAAATGGACCACGTGCTGGCCGGTTCCGCTGCCGACCTCGACCACGTTGCCCGACGTCCCGGCGAGGTGCTTTTCCAGGGCCGCCCAGATCGGCTCGTGATTGCGATGAAATGCCGGCGCATCGAGCCGCCCGTCCGGCTCGACCCGGCCGCCGTCCCTGCCAAATTCAAAGACATAGTCAGCCAATTGAATCCCCTGAAAACTGGAGAACGAAAATGAAAACAGAATGAGCGCCCGAACGCTCCAAAATCACCGGCCTGCGCCCAAGGACCGAATCCCTGAACAAATAATCTCTTTAGTTGTAATGCGGAAGATATTAACTCCATTTTGCCGCGCGCATAGTCTTGATTGTCAGACGATGCCCTTTGTGCTTTGGAACGCATCTATTTCCGCGCACGAGATCATCGACATAACGCCATGGAATGACGCTTTGGAATGACGCCTTGACCGCACTGTCCCGGAAGCCCCTGCTGTTCATGCTGGCCATCGTCGCGGGTCTCGCCGCGAGCCCGGCGCTGGCGCAATCCACTGTCGCCGACGGCCAAAAGCTCGCGTTCGACCGCGGCAAGGGCAATTGCCTGACCTGCCATGTCATCAAGGACGGCGACCTGCCGGGGACGATCGGGCCGGAGCTCAAGGACATCAAGGCGAAATACCCCGACCGCAACGAGCTGGTCGCGATCCTGTTCGACGAGACCAAGCGCAACCCGCAGTCGATGATGCCGCCGTTCGGCCGGAACCGGATTTTGACCGAACAGGAGATCAGCGCGATCGTCGATTTCCTGCAAACCCTGTGACCGCCGGCCCGGCAGATCGACCAGGAGAGATTTGAGATGCACAACCCCGCTCTCGCGACACGGCGCCTGATCCTTCAGGGCGCGGCCTCGGTCGCGCTGCTCGGCCTCGGCAATTTGCCGTTCGCAGCCCCCGCGCGCGCCGCAGCCAACGACAAATATCCGGAAGAGGCGTTCAAGCAGAAGAGCGAGGCGGAGGCGATCAAGGCGCTCTATGGCAAGAACGCCGAGCCCTCCGACAAGGTCAAGTTAGATGCGCCCGAGATCGCCGAGAACGGCGGCGTGGTGCCGATCTCCGTGACGACGACGCTCGACAAGGTGACCTCGATCTCGTTCTTCGTGGCGGAGAATCCGAATGCGCTGGCGGCGTCCTACAGGATACCTGACGGCACGATGGCGAGCGTCTCCAACCGCCTGAAGATGGCCAAGACCACCAACGTGACCGCGATCGTGGAAGCCGACGGCAAGCTCTACAGCGCGACCAAGGAAGTGAAAGTCACCGTCGGCGGCTGCGGCGGTTAAGCGAGGAAGTTCGATATGGCATCCAGCATTCGCGTCCGCGCCACCGCCAACGGCGACATCACTGAGGTGCAGGCGCTGATCCAGCACCCGATGGATACCGGCTTCGTCAAGGATGCCAAGGGCGAACTGATCCCGGCGCATTTCATCCAGGAGCTGAAGTTCGAACATAACGGCAAGGACGTCTTCGTCGCCGAATGGGGCACCGCGGTTTCCAAAGACCCCTACGTCAAGTTCAGCTTCAAGGGCGCCAAGAAGGGCGACGACCTCAAGGTTTCCTGGACCGACAACAAGGGTGCGTCGGACACGGCCACCGCGAAGATTTCGTGATGACACGGCGCGCTACTATCCTGCTCGGTTCAGCCTTCGTCGCACTGGCGGCGCTTGCTCTTGCATCGCCGCGTGTGGTTGCAGCAGACAAGGTTGACCCTGTCGCCGACGCAAAAGCGTTCCAGAATTTCTTCTTCCAGAAGTTTCCGAACGTGAAGCACGAGGATTTCGTCAACGGTCCCTATTCCATGAACGAGGACATGAAGCGGCAGTGGCGGGAGAAGGAGGAATTCCCGCCCTACGAGTTCGCGCTCGATGCCGGCAAGGAGATGTTCGCCACCCCGTTCAAGAACGGCAAGAGCTATGCCGACTGCTTCCCGAATGGCGGCATCGGCATCCGCCAGAACTACCCCTATTTCGACGAGAAAGAAGGCAAGGTCGTCACTCTGGAGCTCGCGCTCAACCGCTGCCGCGAGGCCAATGGCGAGGCGCCCTACTCCTACGTCAAGGACGAGATGGCCTCGCTGACCGCTTACATGGCCTTTACCTCGCGCGGCAAGCCGATGGACATCCAGATCCCGGACGACCCCCGTGCGCTCGCGGCGTTCGAGAACGGCAAACGCTATTTCTACACCCGGCGCGGCCAGATGAATTTCTCCTGCGCCAGCTGCCATGTGCAGAGCCCCGGCGAGCGCATCCGCGCCGAGATACTGGCGCCGGCACTCGGCATCCTGAACGCGATGCCGATTTACCGCTCCGAATGGAGCGGCATGGGCACGACCAGCCGCCGCTTCATCACCTGCAACAGCCAGACCCGCGCGGTTCCGCTGGAACCGCAGGCGGATGAATATCGCGACGTCGAGTATTTCCTCTCCTACGTCGCCAACGGCCTGCCGATTTCCGGACCGGGAGCGCGGCCATGAAGCGGTCACTTCCCCTCGCCATGCTGCTCGCGTTGAGCCTCGCGTCACCCGCGCGCGCGGCAACCGAGGCGGACTACAAGGCGGCCTATGCCGCCGCAGAAGCCGCATCGAAGGAGGCAGCCTCCTTGCGCCACCAATGGACCACGACCGTCTCGACGCTGGCCACGGCCAGGAAAGCCGCCGACGGCGGCGATTTCGACCGCGCATTTGCCGCGGCGAAAGAGGCCGAGGCGCTGGCGAAGGCATCGATCTTCCAGGCGGCATCCGAAAAAGAAGCCTGGAAGGCAATGGAAATCCGCTAGACTGTTCTTCATTGGAACTGTGTTGCGATCATTAAGGGCGCGTCGAGTTCGAGATGGCCATCCGCCGCCGCGATTTCCTGAAGGGTGCAGGCGTTGCCGCCGTCTCGGCCGGGCTGCCGCGGCTTGCGCGCGGCGCTGACGCTGCGAGCATCTACGACATCGAGCGCTCCGGCAACGCGCGGATCCTGCACATCACCGATACGCATGCGCAGCTCAACCCGATCTACTTTCGCGAGCCAAGCGTCAATATCGGCATCGGCCAGATGATGGGACAGCCGCCGCACCTGGTCGGCCGCGCCTTCCTCGACCGGTTCGGAATCCGGCCCGACAGCGCCGATGCCTATGCCTTCACCTGCTTCGAGTTCGAGAAGTCCGCCGCCCGCTTCGGCAAGCTCGGCGGCTTTTCCCATCTGAAGACGCTGGTCGATCGCCTCCGCAGCGACGTCGGCGAGAAGCACACCCTACTCGTGGATGGCGGCGACCTCTGGCAGGGCACCGGCCTTGCCAACACCGTGCAGGGCCGCGACATGGTCGAGGTCGCCAACCTGCTCGGCATCGAGGCGATGACCGGGCATTGGGAATTCACCTTTGGCGAGCAGGTGCTGCGGGACAATCTCGAGCGCTTCAAGGGCGAGTTTCTGGCGCAAAATGTCTTCCTGACCGAGGAAGCCGCCTTCAACGACGCTCAAGCCTTCGACAAGGCGACGGGCCGCGTGTTCAAGCCGTCGATCATCAAGGAGCTCGGCGGCCATCGCGTCGCGATCATCGGCCAGGCCTTTCCTTACGTGCCGATCGCGCATCCAAAGCGGTTCACGCCGGACTGGACCTTCGGCATCCGCGAGGAGGAATTGCAGAAGCTTGTCGACGCGTTGCGCGGACACGACAAGGTCGATGCCGTCGTCCTGCTCTCGCATAACGGAATGGACGTCGACCTCAAGCTCGCAAGCCGCGTCACCGGCATCGACGTCATTCTCGGCGGCCACACCCACGACGCGATCCCGCAGCCGGTCGCGGTGAAGAATGCGGGCGGCACTACGCTCGTGACCAATGCCGGCTCCAACGGGAAATTCCTAGGCGTGCTCGATCTCGCGCTCGACAAGGGCAAGGTCAGCGACGTCAGGTATCATCTGCTGCCAATCTATTCCGAACTGCTCAAGCCCGATCCTGGGATGGCCGAGCTGATCGGCCGGCTGCGCGCACCGTACGCGGCGGACTGGTTGGAGAAAATCGCCACGCCGGACCGCCTGCTCTATCGGCGCGGAAATTTTTCCGGGCCCGTCGACGAGCTGATCTGCACGGCGCTGCGCAGCGAACTCGATGCCGAAATTGCGCTGTCGCCGGGCTTCCGCTGGGGTGTCACTACGCTGTCCGGCCAGGGGTTGACCATGGAGGACGTGCTCGCGCAAACGGCGATCAGCTATCCCGAAACGTACGTCCAGGAGATGACGGGCGGCCAGATCAAGGACGTGCTGGAAGACGTCTGCGACAACCTCTTCAACGCCGATCCCTATTATCAGCAGGGTGGCGACATGGTTCGCGCCGGCGGCCTTGCCTATACCTGCACGCCGACGGCCGCGATCGGCAGCCGCATCTCCGAGCTGAAGCTCGGCAACGGAAAGTCGCTCAACGCAAACCATCGCTACAAGGTCGCCGGCTGGGCGTCGGTCAACGGCCAGCAGGGCGCGCCGGTGTGGGATGTCGTCGGCAAATATCTCCGCACGGGCCGGTTGATGCCGCCGGAGCGGCTCGGCTCCGGCGTCACGCTCAGGGGTGTCGAAGACAACCCGGGCATTGCAGGACAGGGATGACGCGTTCGCAAAAATTTGGCGCGATGATGCTGACGCTGTTGGCCTGGACCGCGATCGCACCGGCTTCGGCCCAGCAGGTGCCGCTCCAGGACAAGCCGTTCGCCGAACACAAGGTCGTACTCCAGCTCTCCGACGGCGATGCGAAGAAGCAGGCGCTGGTGCTCAGCATCGCCAACAATTTGTTGAAGGCTTACGATCCCGACAAGGTCGCGATCGAAATCGTGGCCTTCGGCCCCGGCATCGACCTGCTGCTCGCCGGCAACGACCGCCGCAAGCAGGTCGAAAGCCTGATCGCACAGGGCGTGCGGTTCGACATCTGCCTCAACACTGTCGACACGATCGAGCGGGAGTCCGGCAAGCGGCCGGAGTTCATCCCCGCGGCCACGCCGGTGCAGGTCGGGGTCGGGCAGATCCTGTTCCTGGCGGAGAATGGCTACACGCTGGTGAGGCCGTAGGGCGATCTCTCGCCCCGTCGTCCCGGCGAAGGCCGGGACCCATACCGCGTGATCTATCGATGGAGGGCGGTCAGCGTACCGAACGACGAGTCCTCGCCAAACTCCTCCCTATGGCTATGGGTCCCGGCCTTCGCCGGGACGACATCGAGTTTGGGGGCACGGCCGGAGCTCGTCACCCAGCAACAAAAATCTTCTAAAGTTGATTGCTTGCACAGTGAATTGCTTCTCTTCCCGGCCCACGCCGTAGTAAAATCTTGGAAATCAGTTCGCGCCGGGTGTTGCCATGATCTTCCGCCAGCTCTTCGACAGCGTTTCAGGCACCTACAGCTACGTCCTGGCGAGCCGCCCCGGCGGCGAGGCGCTGATCCTCGATCCCGTGCTGGAAAAGGTCGATCGCTACTGCCAGCTGCTGCGCGAGCTCGACCTCAAGCTGGTCAAGGCGGTCGACACTCACCTGCATGCCGACCACGTCACCGGCCTCGGCGAGTTGCGCGACCGCACCCATTGCATGACCGTCATGGGCGACCAGACCAAGGCCGACGTGGTGGCGATGCGGGTTGCCGACGGCGACAAGGTGACGATCGAGGGACTGTCGCTCGACGTAATGTACACGCCCGGCCACACCGACGATTCCTATTCCTATCTGATGGGCGACCGCGTCTTCACCGGCGATACGCTGTTGATCCGCGGCACCGGCCGCACCGATTTCCAGAACGGCTCATCGCGCGCGCAGTACGATTCGATTTTCAACCGCCTGCTCAAGCTGCCGGACGAGACGATGGTCTTCCCAGCGCATGACTACAAGGGCGACACCGTCTCCACTATAGGCGAGGAGAAGCGCTACAATCCGCGGCTCCAGGTGCGCTCGGTCGACGAATATATCGAGCTGATGGCCAATCTGAAGCTGCCCAATCCGAAGATGATGGACGTCGCGGTGCCCGCCAACATGCATGTCGGCTTGCATCAGGAGGAGCTGGAGAAGGAGGGCCGCGCGCTCAGCGCGATCGAGGCGATCCGCTCGCTCGGCCGTCCCGACATCCTGCTGGTCGATCTGCGCGAGACCAATGAGCGGATCAAGCACGGCACGCTCGAAGGCGCGCTGCACACGCCCTATCCTTCCGTCGAGGAGAGCCTGAAGCCCGGGGGCATGCTGCGTGAGGTCGCGGCGGCGACCGGCCGCCGCGTTGTGTTCTTCTGCGCCTTCGGCGAGCGCTCTGCGATGGCGGTGGCCGCCGCCAAGGATGCCGGCCTTTCCAACACCGCTCACATCGCCGGTGGCATCGACGCCTGGAAAAAGGCCGGTGGGCCGGTCATGCAGGGCTGACGTCATCGTCCCCTTGAGATAAGTCAGGGAACGCACATATTTTCAGGCTAGAAGCGGATGACGCATCACCATCCGGGGAGAGCCATGGCCAGGACCGCCAAACCAAGCGAGCCGCCCAAAAAGGCGGACGACAAGGCGAAAAAGCCATCGCCCCCGCGCGACGATACCGACAATGATTACGAGGATGGCGACATCGCCACCCCGAAGCGCGATCGTTACGGCCCGGATGACGAGCCGTTGTGAGCGCGCTGAGTGCTGCGTCTTGACTGGCGATCGCGCAACGCTCTCCGCCGTCATCCTGGCGAAAGCCAGGATCCATAACCGCGTGATCCATCAATTGTGATCGGTCGCAATACCGGACGACGAGTCTTCGCCAAACAACCCCCTGGGGTAATGGGTCCTGGCCTTCGCCAGGACGACGATGGGATGCAGCGTGCCCAAGCAACCTGCCGGTATTCGCCGGGTCAACGCGGGATAAGGCCTGCCCCGCACTAGCTGCCATGCGCCTGCGTTCATGGACAAATAACCGCTGTCCCCGATAGTTTGCGCTCCGTTCTGGACGTGAAATGGTAGTGCAATGGTCGACGTTCTCGCCGCACCGCAACAAGGCAAGGCGGACAGCGCGCTGCGCACGCTGACCGGAATCTCGATCGCGCATTGGGTCAGCCATTTTCATCTGCTGGTCCTGCCGGTGCTGTTCCCGTTCCTGAAGACCCAGCTTGGCGTCGGCTATATCGAGCTCGGTTTCGCGCTGACCGTCCTGGCCGTCGTCTCTGGACTGACACAAGCCCCGACAGGCTATCTCGTCGACCATTTTGGCGCGCGAAGGATCCTGCTGGGCGGGCTGACGCTGGGTGGGCTTGCGCTGATCATCCTCGGCCTGCACCTGAGCTACATCTCGCTGATCGCGGCCGCCGTGTTGCTCGGGCTCGCCAACAGCGTCTATCACCCCGCCGATTACGCCATCCTGGCCGAGCACATGGATGAGGCGCGGATGGGCCGCGCCTTCTCGGTTCACACCTTTGCCGGCTATTTCGGTGGCGCGGTGGCGCCGGCGATCGTCGCAGCGCTGGTCATTGTATTCGGCGGCGTCGGCGCGCTGATCGTCTCGGGCGCGATCGGCGTGCTGGTGGCGCTGCTGCTGCTCTGGATGAACATTCCTGATGCCGGCGCAAACAGGAACAAGCCGGGCAACGCGGCCGAGCCGAGGCAGGCCGTCATCACACCGGCCCTGGTCACACTGACCATGCTGTTCATGCTGCTCAGCCTGTCCGTTGCCGGCATCAATAATTTCGGCGTGGTCGCCCTGATGAGCGGCTACGGCGCCTCCTATTCGGCCGCCAACGTCGCGCTGACGGCGTTCCTCGCGGCCAGCGCCGCCGGGGTGCTGGCGGGCGGCTTCCTCGCCGACCACACCGAGCGCCACGGCTACGTCGCCGCGGCCTGCTTTGCCGCGAACGCGGCGATCGTGCTGCTGATTGCTTTGGTCACACTGCCGGGCTGGGCTTTGACGGCGGCGATGACGGTCGCGGGATTCCTTTCCGGCGTGATCGCACCCTCGCGCGACATGCTGGTGCGCAATGCGGCGCCTCCGGGCGCTGCGGGCCGCGCCTTCGGCATCGTCTCCACCGGGTTCAATCTCGGCGGCATCGTCAGCCCGCTGCTGTTCGGCTGGATCATGGACCAGAGCGCCCCGCACTGGGTGTTCGGCGCCTCCGTGATCTTCATGCTGGCAACGGTGGTGCTGTCGCCGTTCACGGAGCGGCGGGCGAAAGGCGGTTCTTGAGCCCACCGGCTCGCCACAAACTCAAATCGTCGTCCCGGCGAAGGCCGGGACCCATAACCACAGAAGGCCGGGACCCATAACCACAGAAGGCTGGGACCCATAACCACAGGGAGTAGTTACGGCGCGAAGCTGGTAACTGCGAGCCTTCGCCAAACTGCTCCCTGTGGTTATGGATCCCGGATCGGCGCTCCGCTTCGCTGCGCTTGTCCGGGACGACAGCTATGTATGAGGCGGCAGCCTCGCCTATCTCACGTCGGCGACACCACGCCCTTCAGTGCGGCTGGCTGCGTGACGCGGGTGCCGGTCAGCCTGGCGCGCTCGGTGTTCGGCCACAGCAGTAACAGGCCGAGCAGACCGGAGCCGACCATGATCACGGCGTTGATGGTGAAGCCGGTCATATAGCCGTCGACCATGTTTCCGGCGCGCTGGATCACGGTGCCCATGACGGCGGGTGCGATAATGCCCGAGAGCGTGTAGAGCGCACCGTAAATCGCGAGAACCGCGCCGCGCTGCGAGGCCGGAGTGAATTCGCCGAGCATGGGCGGGCAGACCACATAGATGGCACCGCACAGGCCGGTGCCGACCACGAGCAGGGCGATCTGGAAACCCGCGCCCTGGACATGCGGCATCATCGCCAGGATCAGGCCGCCGATCACCAGCGGCGCCGAGCCGAGCACGCCGCGGGCAATGCGGGTGGTCGAGCCACGCGCCATCATCACCTGCGAGATCCAGCCGGTGAGGATCACGATGGTGGCGCCGAACACCCAAGGCAGGATCGAAATGAAGCCGGCCTGACTCTGCGAGAAGCCGAGCCCCTTGACGATGAAGGGCGTGAACCAGGTGAGCCCGAGCGACAGCGCCCAATAGGCGCCGAAGGTCGCGGCGACGCAGCCGATGAAGGTGCGTGAGGTGAGGAGCTGAAGATAGGGGATCCTCGGCTCGTTCGCCGCGAGAAACTGGGTATCCTCCAGCGGGCCCTCCTTGCCGAGCGCGAGCCAGGCCGCAACCCAGATCAGGCCGACGATTCCGAGCGCGCCGAAGGCATAGTGCCAGGAGTGGTTGACGATGACCCAGTTCAGTGCCGGCACGGCCAGGATCACGCCGAACGCCGAGCCCTGCGAGAGAACTGCGGTCGGCAGCGTGCGCTTCTCGTCGGGGAACCATTTGTAGATCGCGTGCATAGCGACCGAAGCCGCCGGCCCCTCGCCGGCGCCAAGCGCGACGCGGCAGATCACGAGTGTGGTGAAGCTGACGGTGCCAACCATCGGGAACTGAGTGAGCGCCCAGATCACGGCGAGCGTCAGCAGCACCCAGCGCGTCGGCACCTTGTTGACGATGAAGCCGACCACGATGGCCGAAATCGAGAACAGGAAGAAGAACGACGAGCCGAGCAGGCCGAACTGCTCCGGCTCGAGCTTCAGCTCGGTCATGATCGGAACGCCGGCGAGACCGACGACGATCTTGTCGGCGAAGTTCACCAGCATGAACAGAAACAGGAGAAAGGTAACGGTCCAGGCGCCCTTCGGTGTTGGCTTGGACATCCCCGCCGTCTTGTCCGCCGCTTTGGGCGTTCCCTGAGCGCTCATGCTTCTCCCCGTCTGTCTTATTTGGCACTTTATGATTTGGCTTTCCTGGAGCTAACAACGGCTTCGATGTCAACGCAACCCGGCATTTCCACGTCAAGTGTGCTACGCAGCATTCCCGTTAATTCCGTCCGGCGCCATTGATCGTGCTGAGCATCAAAAATCTCTCCAAGACCTTCTCCTCGGCCGGCGAACCGGTTCATGTGCTGCGCGGCGTCGACCTCGACCTCAGGGCCGGCGAGCGCGTGGCGCTGACCGGCGAATCCGGCAGCGGCAAGAGCACGCTGTTGCACCTGATCGCCGGGCTGGACGCCGCCGATGGCGGCTCGATCCGGCTGGACGATACCGAGATCACCAAGCTGTCGGACGCGGGCCGCGCGGCGGTGCGGCGCGACCGGATCGGCCTGGTTTTTCAGCAGTTCAACCTGATCCCGAGCCTGTCGGTCGAGGACAATCTCGCCTTCCAGGCGCGGATCGCCGGCCGGCACGATGTGGCCTGGACAACGGAATTGGTCGAACGGCTCGGGCTCGCCGGCCTGCTCAAGCGCTATCCCGATCAATTGTCCGGCGGCCAGCAGCAGCGGGTCGCGATCGGCCGTGCCTTGGCGACAAAGCCCTCACTGCTGCTCGCGGACGAGCCGACCGGCAATCTTGACGAGGAGACCGCCGACGATGTGCTGGCGCTGGCGCGCGACCTCGTTGCGCGCACCGCGTGCGGCTTCCTGATGGTGACGCACAGCCTGCACCTGGCCGGCACGCTCGACCGCCACGTCGTCCTGCACGCGGGACGGATCGCATGAGACGGGTGCTGTGGGTTCTCGCGGTGCTGCTCAGCCATTGGCGGCGGCACAAGATGCAGTTCGCGACGCTCCTGATCGGACTGGTCGCGGCGACCGCGCTGTGGAGCGGCGTGCAGGCAATCAACCAACAGGCCCGCAGCGCCTATGACCGCGCCGCGGCGACCTTCGGCGGGGTACGCACGGCGATGCTGGTTGCGCCGAATGCGTCAACCTTCTCGCAGGACCTGTTCGTCAAGCTCCGCCGCGCGGGCTGGCCGGTCTCGCCGGTGCTGGAAGGGCGCGTCCAGATCAACGGACGTTCGCTGCGGCTGCTCGGCATCGAGCCAGTGACGCTGCCAGCTGATGTCGGCAACGCGCCGCGCCTGGGAGCTTCGGATTTGAGCAGTTTTGTTGCATCGCCCGGCCAGACATTGGTGGCGCGGGAGACGCTGACGGACCTGCAAGAGCAAGAGGGCGCGGCCCCCTCGATCAGCAGTGGCGCAAAACTGCCGCCGCTGCGCGTGCTGCCGCAGCTGGTCCCCGAGGTCTTGGTGGTCGACATCGGTGTGGCGCAGCGTCTGCTCAACAAACCGGATCAGGTGTCGCGGCTCCTGATCGGGAAGCCGAAGGGCAGGCCCGCGCCGCTTGCAAGCATCGTCGGCGACCAGTTGCAGCTGATAGAGCCGAACGCGGAGACGGAGCTGGAGCGCCTCACCGACAGCTTTCATCTCAACCTCACTGCATTTGGCCTGTTGTCGTTCTTCGTCGGCCTCTTCATCGTCAACTCGGCCGTCGGCCTCGCCTTCGAGCAGCGCTTGCCGATGCTGCGCACCTTGCGGGCCTGCGGCGCGTCGGCGCGGCTGGTCAACACGGTCGTGGTGGTCGAGCTCATGGCGCTGGCGCTGGTCGCCGGCTTGATCGGGCTCGCCTGCGGCTATTTCATCGCGGCTGCGTTGTTGCCTGACGTCGCGGCCTCGCTGCGCGGGCTCTATGGCGCGCAGATCCCGGGGCAGCTCACGCTGCGGCCCGAATGGTGGCTCGCCGGCATCGGCATCAGCGTCGCCGGCGCGATGGTGGCGGCCGCGACCAGCCTGATCAAGGCGTTCCGGATGCCGGTGCTGGCGACGGCGCAGCCCTATGCCTGGCAGCAGAGGCAGCGCCGCTGGCTGATCCTGCAAAGCGCGGCGGCCTGCGCCGTGTTCGCAGTCGCGCTGCTGCTGCTTCGCTACGGCGAATCGCTGATTGCTGGTTTCGGCGTGCTGGCGGCCCTGATGTTCGGCGCGGCGCTGATCCTGCCGGCTTTCCTCGAAATCATCCTGCTTGTGGGCCAGCGCACCGCGCGGGGGCCGCTGGCGCGATGGTTCTGGGCGGACAGCCGGCAACAGCTCTCCGGATTGTCGCTGGCGCTGATGGCGCTGCTGCTGGCGCTCGCCGTCAATGTCGGCGTCTCCACCATGGTTGAAACCTTCAGCCGGACCTTTGTCGGCTGGCTCAATGGCCGGCTCGCGGCCGACGTCTACATCAGCGCATCCAACAATGCGCAAGGTGTCGCGATCCGAGACTGGTTGAAGGACCGCACCGAGGTCCAGGCGATCCTGTCGGGCGGGCGCGCCGAGACGCAGGTTCAGGGCCAGCCGGTGGAATTGCTCGGCCTTCCCGATCATGCGCTCTATCGCGAGCGCTGGCCGTTGCTTGAGGCCGCGCCGCGCGCCTGGACCCGGCTCGTGCCGGGCAATGCCGCTTTCATCAGCGAGCAACTGAGCCGCCGCATGAACGTCCGCCTCGGCGATGTCATCGAGGTGCCGGCACCGGGCGGGACCTGGGAGCTCGACATCGTCGGCATCTACGCCGATTACGGCAATCCCAAGGGACAGTTGGCGGTCAATGTCGCGGCGCTGATCCGGCAGTTTCCGCAGACGCCGCAGACTCGGATCGGCCTCATCGTCGCGCGGGACAAGATTGCCGGATTGATCGCGGCATTGCAGAAGCAGTTTGCGCTCGACGAGCGCAGCGTCGCCGACCAGGCGACGGTGAAGGCCGAATCGATCCGCATTTTCAACCGCACCTTTGCCGTGACGTCGGCGTTGAACGCCTTCACGCTTGGCGTGGCCGGCATTGCGCTCCTGACCAGCCTGCTGACGCTGGCGAATTCCCGCCTGCCGCAGCTCGCGCCGCTGTGGGCGATCGGGATCACGCGGCCACGCCTCGCCGCGATCGAACTGACCAAGACGCTGTCGGTCGCACTGTTCACGGCGCTGCTCGCCGTACCGCTCGGGCTGTTGGTGGCCTGGTGCCTGATTGCGATCGTCAACGTGAAGGCGTTCGGCTGGCGACTGCCGTTCCATGTGTTTCCGCTGCAACTGGTCGAGCTGGTCGCAGTCGCGCTGGTCGCCTCGCTGCTTGCTGCAGCACTGCCGGTTTTGCGGCTGGCGCGGATGCAGCCGGCGAACCTCGTCAAGGTGTTTGCCAATGAGCGCTGACAGAATTTCGCGGCGCGTCTTTGCCGGCGGCATCGCTGCGCTCACCCTCGCGCGCCGTGCCGGTGCGCAGGGCTATGCCGGGCTCGGCGAGACAGCCGATGGCTTTGCGCAGGTCGCGCCAGGAAAGCTGTTTACTTTTCCGGCCGATCACGGGCCGCATCCGGAGTTCCGCATCGAATGGTGGTATCTGACGGCGAACCTCGTCGATAGCAACGGCGCGGCTTGCGGCCTGCAATGGACGCTGTTCCGACAGGCGACGCAGCCGGGGCCGCAAGGCGAGGGCTGGGCCAATCAGCAGCTCTGGATGGGGCATGCCGCGATGACGCGCGCCGATACCCACCGTTTCAACGAGCTGTTTTCGCGCGGCGGCGTCGGACAGGCCGGCGTCACGGCTAGGCCGTTCGCGGCCTGGATCGACGATTGGGAAATCAAGGGAACCGAGCGCACCGACGATCGCACCTTGTCGCCGCTGACGCTGAAGGCTTCAGGCACCGACTTTAGCTACGCGCTCACGCTGCAAGCCGACCGACCGGTGGTGCTGCAGGGTGACGGCGGCTTCAGCCGCAAATCCGAGCGCGGGCAAGCGTCCTACTATTACAGCCAGCCGTTCTTTCGCACGCGCGGCACCCTTACGATTGACGACAAGCCGGTCGATGTCACGGGCCAGGCCTGGATGGACCGCGAATGGAGCAGCCAGCCGCTCGACGCTGACCAGACCGGCTGGGACTGGCTGTCGCTGCATCTCGCCTCCGGCGACAAGCTGATGCTGTACCGGCTGCGCCAGAAGGACGGCAGACATTATCCATTCGGCAACTGGATCAACGCAGACGGCCGCACGCAAATGATCGCGGGAAACGATATCCAGATGACCCCGAAGGCGACGGTAGAGGTCGCAGGACGCAAGCTCCCGTTGGAATGGCAGATCGCGATCCCGTCGCGATCGTTCTCGATTGTCTGCAAACCTCTCAATGCAAGAGCATGGATGGGGACCGGCTTCTCCTACTGGGAAGGACCGATCAGTTTTGCCGGTACGCATGATGGCGTTGGCTATCTTGAGCTGACCGGGTATTGAACCGCGATCCCCTTTCAAGGAACTAGCGATGTATCACCTTACCGCCCTCGTCACGCTGCTGGCGATCGTGTTTTATTTCTTCACCAGCATCAACGTGTCGCGCTCGCGCACCAAGACCGGCATCAAGGTCCCGGCGATGTCCGGACACCCGGATTTCGAGCGCGCCTTCCGCATCCAGATGAATACGCTGGAATGGATGCCGATCTTCCTGCCGTCACTCTGGCTGTTTGCGATCTATATCGGCGATGCGGCCGCAGCCGGAATCGGCGCGGTCTGGATCATCGGCCGCATCGTCTACTTCATCGGCTATTCGAAGGCTGCCGCCAAGCGCGGCCCGGGCTTTGCGATCCAGGGCATCGCCAGCATCGTGCTGTGGGCCGGCGCCCTGGGGGCGGTGGTGTTGCGGCTGGTGTAATTCCGCAAGCCCTTCGCATCTGCACCCTGACATGATGAGAGCGTAGCCTTCGTCCTTCCGTCATCCGAATTGTCGAGGAGGCAGCCGGCCTTGCCGGTTGCCTCGCTGCGCCTGCGTCGCTATCGTTCGCCCTAACAGGCCGCAAAAGGCCCAAAAAGCGGAAGTCCAGGGAGGACGAGGATGCGGAGCGTGTGGGCGCTCGCCGCGACGGCGGTGCTATCTTTGCTGGCGTTTTCGACCATCACGTTGGCCGGCGAGCCCAAGCAGGGCGGGATTTTGCGGATGTACCACCGCGACAGCCCCGGCAATGCCTCGATCCACGAAGGCGCGACCTACTCGATCAATGTTCCCTTCATGCCGGTGTTCAACAACCTCGTCATCTACAAGCAGGAGGTAGCGCAGAATAGCATGGACACCATCGTGCCGGAACTCGCAGAGAGTTGGGCCTGGGTGAATGACAACAAGACCCTGACATTCAAGCTGCGGCAGGGCGTCAAATGGCACGACGGCAAGCCGTTCACCGCGGCGGACGTCAAATGCACCTTCGACATGCTGATGGGCAAGTCGCAGCAGAAGTTCCGGCAGAACCCGCGCAAGACCTGGTACGAGCAGGTCAACGACGTCTCCATCAACGGTGATTTCGAGGTCTCCTTCAATTTGAAGCGGCCGCAGCCTTCGCTGCTGGCGCTGCTCGCCTCGGGCTACACGCCGGTCTATCCCTGCCACGTCTCGCCCGGCGACATGCGTACCCATCCGATCGGCACCGGCCCGTTTAGGTTCATCGAGTTCAAGGCCAATGAATCGATCAAGCTGGTCCGCAATCCCGACTACTGGCGCAAGGGTCGGCCCTATCTCGACGGCATCGAGTTCACCATCATCCCGAACCGGTCGACCGCCATCCTCGCCTTCGTCGCCGGCAAATTCGACATGACGTTCCCGACGCATATCACGATCCCGCTGCTGAAGGACGTGAAATCCCAGTCATCGAATGCAGTCTGCAGGGTCGAGCCCACCAACGTCTCGACTAACATCATCGTCAATTCGTCCGCGCCACCGTTCGATAACATCGATATCCGCCGCGCCATGGCGATGGCGCTCGACCGCAAGGCCTTCGTTTCCATCTTGTTCGAAGGGCAGGCCGATATCGGCGGCACGATGCTGCCGCCACCGCAGGGTCTGTGGGGCATGCCAAAGGACATGCTGGAGAGCATTCCCGGTTATGGACCGGATGTAAACGCCAGCCGCGAGGAGGCGCGCAAACTGATGCAGAAGGCGGGCTACGGCCCTGACAAGCACCTTGCGGTCAAGGTCTCCACCCGCAACCTCGCGGAATATCGCGATCCTGCGGTGATCCTGATCGACCAGCTCAAGAGCATCTATATCGACGGCGAGCTCGACGTCGTCGAGACCGCAAACTGGTTCCCGAAGATCGCGCGCAAGGACTACATGCTCGGCCTCAACTTGACCGGCAGCGCCGTCGACGATCCCGACCAGTCGTTCTACGAGAACTATTCCTGCGGTTCGGAGCGCAACTACACCAATTACTGCAACAAGGAGATCGAAAAGCTGTTCGACGTGCAGTCGCAGGAGACCGACCTCAACAAGCGCAAGAAGCTAGTGTGGGATATCGACAAGAAGTTGCAGGAGGACGTCGCGCGCCCGATCATCTTCCATGCGCGCGCCGGCACTTGCTGGCACCCCTATGTCAAGGGTGTGACCGTGATGTCGAACAGCTCCTACAACGGCTATCGCTACGAGGACGTCTGGATGGACAAGTAACGCAGGCCGTTGACGAGCTCGGGAGGCGAGACATGTTTGCCTATCTGGTACGGCGCCTGTTCCTGATGCTCGTGACCCTGTTCGGGATCTCGATCGTCATCTTCTGTTTGCTGCGCATCGTGCCCGGCAACATCGTCGACATCCTGTTTGCCGCGGCCGGGTATGTCGATCCGGCCGACAAAGCCAACCTTGAAAAAGAGCTTGGTCTCGACCAGCCGGTGGTGGTGCAATATCTGCACTGGATCGGCGGCTTTTTGCGCGGCGATTTCGGCTATTCCTACGTTTCCGAGAAGCCGGCGCTGCAGGAAATCCTGCCGCGGATCCCGATCACGGCGCGGCTCGCCGGGCTGGCGCTACTGTTTTCCGCGTCGATCGGCATTCCGCTCGGCGTCATCAGCGCGGTCAAGCAGGGAACGCGGCTCGATTACGCGTTGCGTGTGGTCAGCCTCAGCGGCCTGTCGCTGCCCTCGTTCTGGCTCGGCCTGTTGATTCTCACCGCATCGGTGGCGATGTTCGGCCAGATGCCGATCTTCAATCCCAATCCGCAGACATATCTAGAAGCTTTCGCGACCTATGCCGTGCCCGCCGCCGCCGTCGGCTTCCGCAGCGCCGCGCTGACCATGCGCATTACCCGCTCCTCGATGCTGGAGGTGTTGCGCCAGGACTACATCCGTACCGCGCGCGCGAAAGGTGCGTCCGACGCGGCCGTGAACTATCAGCACGCGCTGAAGAACGCGATTTTGCCCGTGATCACCGTGATCGGGATCGAGGCTGCGTTCCTGATCGGCGGCCTGATCGTCACCGAAACCGTATTCAACATTCCCGGCGTCGCACGCTTCCTGGTCGAGGCGATCCGCTGGCGCGACTATCCGATCGTGCAGAACCTCGTGATGCTGATCGCGGTCGTGGTGGTGAGCGCGAATTTCATCGTCGACATGCTGTACGCGGTGTTCGACCCGCGGATCAGGTACACGGATTAGGAGCTCTGCTTGGTCTCTATCGACTATGATCTCGAACTGAGGCGGGCCGGTGCATACGCGACTGGCGGCTGGCGGCGCGTGCTGTTCCTGGCGCAGCGCCATGTGCTGGGCGCGGCAGGACTCGTCATCATGACTCTGTTCGTGTTCACGGCGATCTTCGCCGACTTCATCGCACGCTACGATCCCCTGACGATCGATTCCGCCCGCGCGCTGGCGCGCCCCAGCCTGGCGCACTGGATGGGCACGGATTCCTTCGGCCGCGACGTGTTCAGCCGCATCATCCATGGCGCGCGGGTCTCGCTGGCGGTCGGGATCGGCTCGACCGCGCTCGGCGGCACGATCGGCGTGATCGTCGGGCTCACCTCCGGCTATCTCGCCGGTTGGGTCGATCTGGTGTTCCAGCGCGTCTCCGACGTCCTCCAGGCGCTGCCGCTGCTGGTGCTGGCGCTAGTGATGACGGCAGCGCTCGGCCCGTCGCTGCCGAACGTGATCATCGCGATCGCCATTCCCTTGATCCCGACGGTCGCGCGCGTGATCCGCGCCAACACGCTGGCACTGCGCGAATTGCCTTTCATCGAAGCCGCCAAGTCGATTGGCATGAGCGAGGTACGGATCGCGCTCCGCCACGTGCTGCCGAACACACTGGCGCCGCTGATCGTGCTTGCGACCGCCCAGCTCGGCTCGACCATCCTCACTGAGGCCTCGCTCTCCTTCCTCGGGCTCGGCATTCCCGAGCCCTATCCATCCTGGGGCCGGATGCTGTCGGAATCCGCAGCCGAATATGTCCGCACCGCGCCGTGGCTGGTCATCTTCCCGGGCGTCGCCATCAGCCTCGCTGTGTTCGGCGCCAATCTGTTCGGCGACGCCCTGCGCGACATCCTCGATCCCCGGCAGCGCGGCTGATGAAAGAAGCAACCGATCTCGTGCTCGAGGTGAAGAACCTGAAGACGGTGTTCTTCACGAACTCCGGTCTGTTCAAGGCGGTCGACGACGTCTCGTTCACCGTCAGGCGCGGCGAGACGCTGGCGATCGTCGGCGAATCCGGCTGCGGCAAGAGCGTGACTGCGCTGTCGCTGATGCGGCTCGTCCCCGATCCGCCCGGGCGCATCGTCGGCGGCTCCGTCACGCTCGAAGGCACCGAATTATTGGCGCTGGACGAGACAAGGATGCGCGCGATCCGCGGCAATCGCATCTCCATGATCTTCCAGGAGCCGATGACCTCGCTCAATCCCGTGATGCGGATCGGCGACCAGATCGCTGAGGCCGTGCGGCTGCACCGGGCTATGCCGAACCGGGAGGCCCAGGACATCGCAGTCGAGATGCTGCGGCTGGTGCGCATTCCCGAACCGGCGCGGCGCGCAAGGGAATATCCGCACCAGCTCTCCGGCGGCATGCGCCAGCGCGCGATGATCGCGATGGCATTGGCTTGCCGGCCGGCGCTGCTGATCGCGGACGAGCCGACCACCGCGCTTGACGTCACCATCCAGGCACAGATTCTGGCACTGATCCTCGACCTTCAGAGAGAGCTCGGCACCGGCCTCGTGCTGATCACGCACGATCTCGGTGTCGTCGCCCAGACGGCGCAGCGCGTCATCGTGATGTATGCGGGGAAGAAGGTCGAGGAAGCCAGCGTCGAGGCGCTGTTTGCCGCGCCAAAGCATCCCTATACGCGCGGGCTGATGGCCTCGATCCCGGCGGTGCCGGCGTCTGGTCTTGCCGCGCAGGCGCGACTGAACGAAATTCCCGGGACGGTACCGTCACTGGTCCGGCTACCGCCCGGCTGCCCCTTTGCGCCGCGCTGCAAGCTCGCGATCAAGCGTTGCGAGGCCGAGTATCCGCCGCTCGCCGATTGGGGCGGCGGCCATCTCGCCGCCTGCTGGCGCGCAGCCGAAGTCGCGGAGGTGGCATGACCGGAGCGCTGTTGGAAGTCACCGACCTGACAAAGCACTATCCGGTGCGCGCCGGTGTGCTGCGCCGGCAGGTCGGCACCGTGCACGCAGTCGACGGCGTCTCGTTCTCGGTGGGTGTCGGGGAGACACTGGGGCTGGTCGGCGAATCCGGCTGCGGCAAGTCGACGGTGGCGCGCAGCGTGCTGCGGCTGGTCGAGCCGACCTCGGGGCAGATCCGCCTCGACGGCGAGGACATCACCCGTCTCTCCAAGGCGCAGCTCAGGCCACATCGTCGTTCGATGCAGATCGTGTTCCAGGACCCGTTCGCCTCGCTCAATCCGCGCATGACCGCGGGTGACATCGTCGGCGAGCCACTGGCCGTGCATGGTCTCGCCAGCGGCAAAGCACTGGAGGCACGTACCGCAAAGCTGTTCGAGCAGGTGGGCCTAAGGCCCGACCAGATGCGCAGCTTCCCGCATCAGTTTTCCGGCGGACAGCGCCAGCGTATCTGCATTGCCCGCGCGCTTGCGCTCGGGCCACGCCTGATCGTGTGCGACGAGCCGGTCTCGGCGCTCGACGTCTCGATCCAGGCGCAGGTGATCAACCTGCTGATCGATTTGCAACGGCAGCACGGCTTCTCCTACCTTTTCATCGCGCATGACCTCGCGGTGGTCGCCCATATCAGCCACCGCGTCGCCGTGATGTATCTCGGCCGCATCGTCGAGATCGCCGACAAGGACGAGCTGTTCCGCAATCCGCGCCATCCCTATACGCAGGCTCTGCTCGCCTCGGTACCGATCGCCAACCCGCTCGCCAAAAAGCTCACACCGCTGGTCGACGGCGACGTGCCGAGCCCGGTCAATCCGCCCTCGGGCTGCGCGTTTCACACCCGGTGTCGGTTTGCGATGGAACGGTGCAAGATCGAGCGGCCGGCGCTGATGGAGGCGGGCGACGGGCACCACGTGGCGTGTTTGTTGAATGAGGGGACGGGGCGGCCAAACTCGATCCCGTAGGGTGGGGCCAAGCGAAGCGTGTCCACCATCACAAACGCAACTGCCGCACGATGGTGGGCACGGCGCTAAGCGCCTTTGCCCACCCTACAATCTCGGGCGCAGCAACAGACGCCGGGACGACGATCGGGGTTTGGCGAATGGGTCCATCCCCATCGTCATTGCGAGCGCAGCGGTCGCGGTAGGGACGCTCATTGCTGAGCGCCCCCGCACAGATCCGTACGTGCGGCTTTCCCGCATACGGCTCCCACCTCGGGTGAGTGACGGCGAAGCGTGCTCGCGGCCAAGGATGACGGATGTTGGGCCTGGGGAGGCAGTCACAGGCGAGGCGACTGATCGTCTCCCACCTCATGCCATCGGTCTGGCTGCGGCGCCGGAGCGTGCGTCTCCAGAGTTCGATGACGAAGAAGCGGAAGGCGCTGAGCGCCCGACTGTTGGTCGGCACCGCAT
>NZ_JADPKQ010000516.1:0-640 GCF_023074015.1 Bradyrhizobium sp. 142 | reverse complement strand
GCGAGCCCTTCCAGGAAGAGCGTCCAGAGGCTCAAAGGCAAAATCGATGGGCTTCTGGTCTCCGGCAACAAAGATCCGTGGCCTGAGGTACGCGACCAGCTGAACCGACTTCTGCGCGGCTGGTCGAGTTACTTCAGCTACGGCACCCGGCTGATGGCCTACCGGGCGGTCGACAATCACGTCTATGATCGCGTGCGACACTTCCTGCGAAGACGGTGCAAGGTGCAAGGACGCGGCACACGAAGGTTCCCCGCTGACCATGTCTTCGGGCCCGCCGGCGTGCTGCGGCTCCGCCGCGTGCATCTGGGGCCGCTGCCGCGTGCCATGTGATGAAACCAGTCGGAAAGCCGGATGCCGGAAATCGGCACGTCCGGTTTGATGAGCGGGGAGAGGAAACGGGACGTTGCCGCACGGCCCAAGTCACCGCGCCTCTCCTCGACTCTACTCGCTCCATCCGGACTTGTATGGGGATGTGGTTGTCAAGGGGAATGATTGATCAGGGCATGCTTTGCTCATGGTTGTTGGTGTGAGTGCGATGCACTCGCGATGGCGTTTTCGTTCCGATGGTTGACCGCTGCGCCAGACGCAGCCGCGGTCAAGGCTGGCCGCAGGCCACCGCCGGAGGCGGCGCGTAGCGGCC
>NZ_JADPKQ010000398.1:0-35105 GCF_023074015.1 Bradyrhizobium sp. 142 | reverse complement strand
CACGGGCCCGGACCTCGGGTGAAAACTTGTTCGTCGTCTTGCTCGTCATGGCTCCATCCTCTCAGGAGTTGGAGCCTCCGGCAAACCCGGGGCGGTTCACCTTGCCTTTGCGGATGTACTCGACCTCGGGCGCATGGAAGGAATAGAGCTTCCTGCGCTGCCGCTGCTGTTGCGATCCGCGCATCAACGTCAGTAGGCGTCGTTCTTTCTTCCTGCTCATTTTCTGAACCATCCGTTTGAGACGCCGCCGCGGCCCGTCACGGGTTCCGAAGCCGGCAATTCAGGGGGGCCGGCGCACCCTTAGCCCGTATGAAATGAAGGGCGGCCAACCCGCTGCGCGGGCCACCGACCCCGCAAGACCGACAGCGGGACGGGGGCACTTGGCGACCGTTTTGGGCGTCGTATATTGAACCGGTAGGCTGCGTCGGCCTTGCTCAGCACGCCCTTGACCACGCTTCGCACCATCGCCTCTCAACCTTTGGGCGTCAAAGGCGCATTCTTGTGGACGTTCATCTGGTCTCCCTTGGAACACTGAAGCTTCGCAACCTCAGCTTCCTCGGTTCGGACCAGATGGACAACCTCCTGAGGAACCAAAGCTAGCGGAGCGCTTCGGCAAGCGCGTCCTGTCGCTCGATGACGACATCGTTCGGCGTCCGGGATGGATTTCCGGCGAGGTAAAGCGGGGGAGCGGCCATGCTCCGCCTGTGATCGACACGATGCTTGCCACGACCGCGAAAGGCCGGTCCTCGGAGGGATGGGCCCTGAATGGCGAACGAAAATCGGGCGAGGCCGAAGCCTGGCCCGGTGCGGCTCAACGGAACGCCTCCATCTGCAGCTCGGCCGGCATGCGATCCACGGTCTGGCCCGGATTTTCGACCGGACGCCTCGAAATCAATGGTCGTGCTGAAGCCTTCGCCGTGTTCGATCTGGGGGCAGCACCGGGAAAGCCGCTATGGCCAGGCTCATCGACTTCGGCCGGGGTCTCGGATCAGGGGAAAGGTGCGGGATGGGTCACCAGGAAACCTGAGAGATCCCGTTGGTGTCCACATGGAAAACCCGCGCGGAGCACCGGCGTTAACAACGCTCCTGGCCCGATGTCCGGACTTTGTGGCGCGTCAATCAACGTGAGACAAGGCGGCCAAGTTAGGAGATAATTGACGCTGGCCGCCGGCTTGGCAAGCGCTGATTGACACTGCGCGACAATGAAGCGGTGCTGCCGTATGCCTCGTGGAGGAGTGTTCCCGAAGAAGCGATCGTTGGCTCATTTATTTTGCTCCCGAGAAGACGGACGGCCGGTACCTGGGAGGCCGGTCCAGCTGGCCGGGTTGCGCAACGACCGGCCTCCCTCCTCGTCGAACCGCCCTGGATGATCTGCCGATCCAAACAGCAGCGCGCTTGCCTCCTCGCTGCGCCAGGATTTGACGCGGCGCTGAAGCGTTCGCAGCAACTTATCCGGATAGCAGATATTCCGCCTGCAGCCTTATCAGGAGCTCGGCGCCGTTTCGCCACGGCTCGGCCTTGAACCACTCCTGCAGCTGTGGGGTCGCCTGAACGAGCGGATCAGGGGACGACGACCTCGCTTCGCTTTGAGGATCGGACGGTCCGTCCGTCGAGATGCGCCCTCTTTCCAAGCCGTTCGCAAGCTGGCGAGGAAGAAGTCGATGGGCGGGGCCGCAGTAATGGAATCGCCCGACGACTTCACGTCGGCAAGGTCGGCCAGACGTTGCTGCGCAGACCGAATGTTACGCAGCAACGCGACCGGGTCCAAGCTGAAGCAGATTTCCTGAAGTCGGGCCAGAACCGCATCGGAGGTATGTGGGTTAGCTGTCAACCGCTCATGCGGCGGCGTCGGTGCCACTATTAGATTTACGGACGCGTGCGCCATCGCGCTATCAGCTTGAACGACGGCTGTAAGAAGTTCACGAACAGGCGCACTGAGCGATAGAGTTCTGCGAGCAACGCAGCCGCCTCAAGTCCTTCAAACCGCCGATAACCGATGATGCGTCGGACCACGGCTCCGTTCTTCTGTTCGACAAACGCCTGGTCGTTCTTGCGGTAGGGTCGGCAACGCGTGAACTCGATGTTCATCTGCTCACATGCCGTGCAGCGAGAGCGGCAGCTGTCGGCGAACTTTTGTCGCCACGGTGCTCAGGAGCGTTTGCCCGCGCACCAGCAACGGCGCACACTCCGTCCAACAGGTCGCAACATCCGTGAGCACCAGCGTCTGTATAAAACCGGCGCGCGCCGAGGGCCCACTGTGAGCGACCAGATCGGCTTCGACTAAGCCCGGCGCCGGATACTTCCAGCCGGCGGACGTCCGTACCGGGATTCCGTCGCTCTGCGCTCGCCACCGGGCGGCGCCGCTGGCGTCCACCTTCCTCTCGGATCTTGCCCAGCGCCCTATCGATCGTGGACGCGCTCCCCGCCAGTAGCTTCGCACGGATTTCAGGAGCCAGGCCCATGTGACCGTTCCGTTCCATCGACTCGATCAGGAGCGGCAGCAGCGCTTTCAGCCTCTTGCCGCAGATCCGATCGGACGCCTCACAAAGAACTACCAGCGCATTTCGTTCAGCTTCCTCGTAAATCCGGCGACCGGTGCGCCGAACCGAGGATTGCCTCATCTCGCCTCGGAGCAGGCGCATCGCATGCTTTCGATGCAAGCCCGTCCCAAGCACAAACTGGTCCAGAATTCGCGCCTTCTCCGCGCGGCTCGCCTCTCTGTAGCGCTGCCCCACAGCGGCCGTCAGCTCTCTCCGAATCGCCATGCTCAGTTGCCTCACTCATTATCGCGCCCGCAGTCCCATCCCACTGGGGAGCAAATTACGTGAGGCAGGCACAGCACAGCATTCAGGAACATTTCAACGGACTTCTTGCCATCCTCGTATGGCTTCCGACCGGGACGATCCGCCATGATGCCCTGCACGCTTGAGGCCGATCCGTGTGCCACATCCAGGCGCACCGCTCTCGAGCGCTTCCTAAGCGACGGTCGCATCAAGCTCGACTCCAACACCGTCGAGCGCGCAATCCGGCCACCAACCATCACGAGAAAAAACGCGCTCTTCCGGGCAGCCATGGTGGCCGGACCTGGGCCACCATCGCCACGCTGCTGCAGACCAACGAAGATGAACGACGTCGACCCGCACTCCTGGCTCACGCAAACTCTCGAACGGATCGCGCGGCGCTGGCCGATCTCTCAGATCGATACTCTCATGCCCTGGAACTTCCAAGCCTGAATGGCCAAAGCTTCGCGCTTACGCCGCTGCCAACACGTCTTTGGTATTCATCGGCCGCGGCGCCTCGCGCAATTAAGGTGCTTGAAAGCGGGGGTAGATCACCAAGCTGCGAGGATTTGCCGCATCCTGAAACGGGTATGAAAGCCAACCAGGCTCGACGCGACAGCGATGGGGGCTTGAAGTCTACGTAGCGTCAGGTTGTACAGTCTGAATCATACATGCGGCCTTCGCTCTGAAGCTTCATGATCACTAGGAGAGGCTCGGTTGGTTGTAGCGAATGTGAGGCCGTTGAACTGAAGAACTGATGAGGAAGCAGAGCTTGCAGTGCAAGTATCGAAACCCGGACACCTTCCAACAGCATTGGGGCGGCCCAATTTCGATCGCGATGTGCCGCATGCGATCTTGCCCGGAAGGAGGGCGGCAACACCGTGGCTTTTGGATCGTGCGAGTATTTGGGTTTCGTTTCTCCTGGATTGTTTTGAGGTTTGGCAAGCGGTCACCTGTTGCCCAGGAGCCGGGGCGCTTTTCTGCAGCAGCCAAGGCTGGGCAGGCGTGAGTAATGCACGAGCTCGGAGCGGCGCTAACGGTCCCTTTTTGTTCAATTTGGCGAATCTTGACGTCCGGCTTTTTGAATCCGGAGTCTCTGTGGTCAGTGCACCGGAGTGTGGCTGCGGAGCAGCTATGAAGAGTCACCTCATCTAGGGAGAGTCGTGTGGAACCCATCTATAACAATCCGGACGATTGGATGCGCTGGTACGCCGAGCTGCAGCATGCGCGGCAAGAGACCGACGTTGACCCTGCGGATCAAGCTGGCTTCGAGCAGCAATTGGGCGAGCTGCAACTCCGCTCTCCTGAGGAGAGTTCCGGGGTTAGTTCCCCCGACACTCCAGCCGCACGGCCGCATGAAAACATGCAGCGTACGGACGTTGGTGGTTCGATGCGAATGCGGCCAAAGTCCAACCTGCGGGACAATTCGTTCAGCAGCACGCGTCACAGTGTCGATGTTCCGCACGCTCATCTTGGCTCGGCTGCAAATAATTACCGGTCTGACTTGCGGGACAGGCCATTCAGCAGCATGCGTTACGCAGCGCCTTCGGAGGAACAACCTACGGCGCGGACGAAGGACAACAAGCCGCGTGGACTGTTCTCTCGGGTCAAATCAGGGTTAAGCAAAGTCTTTGGAGGAAACCACCGTGAGAAGTGGTCCGGCGGCCCAGCGTCTGATGACGTCTACTCGGAGCTTCGCATCGACTTTGCAAAGCGCAGTCGCCCGTCCGAAGCAGACCTGGAGCTGATTGAAGAGTTCAAGACGGCATTGGGCAGCGCGAACCGTAAGACGAAGACGATCGAGAATTATGTGATGGCTCTTCGAATGTTCAGCGAATTCCTCCAACCCAAAGGCGTCACTCTGAACGACCTGCTTGGCAATGCTGATCTGCTGACAGCCTATAAAGATGAATTTAAGAAGGTGGCGAGCGCCAATAGCAGGAACTATGTGGGTGGAGCCTTGGATACACTCCAGAATTTCCAGGCTGGAAATCCCATATCCGCTCCAGCTGGGGTGGGTACGCGAGAGCAACCGATGCACCCCCAAGACGAGCGGATGATCCGCCAGTTCGTGGAAAACGTCAAAGACTACAGAGTTGCTCCCGATGGTACCAGAGGCCGCGGGACTGGTAAGGTCCCGCTTGCTACGATCAAGGGAAATGTGCAGGCGCTCAACGCGTTTGCTCGTTGGCTCCGAGCGCAGAACAAGGAGCCCCTCGCTCCTCGGGCATTCAACGAGCCAAGGTCGCTCGCCGACGACATCGACCAGTACTTCGTAGCTGGCGGCGATGATCGTGACCGCCTCAGCGCGGCATTGTCTCATCTCCGCAGGATCGGGGCTGACGGGCTCCAAGCTGTCGGTGCCGGGCCCCGCCTGATGGGGCGCGAAACATTGTCGGCTCATCCGGGGGACGTCTCCATCATCAATGACTTTTTGACGGACGCTCTATCCAAGCTTGGCTCCGACGCGACTCGCAAGGAGAAAGGCGGCGCTTCGGCGATGGTTTCCAGGCTACGCTCCTTTAGTGATTGGCTTCAAAGAGAGGGCAGGCCGAGCATCATGGACCGTATCAAGGGCAATGCTGAGCAGCAGTCGTCATTGAGCGCAGATTATGCGGCGTTCAGCATAGCCACAAAGCGGACAGCCCCACTCGATCTCCTTCGACAATACCTGGGTCTCGAGCCCCAACAAGGACTTCGTCCTTATGACGATGACGCCAGCCTGATCGAGAGCCTGGCCAAGGAAGAGCTGAGAAACCTCGACCCAGCTTCCGAACAGAGAAGAAAAACAATTCGTAATACTGCTTCGGCCCAACGCAAGTTCAGTGATTGGCTCCGCACAGAGGGTAGGGAGAGCATCGCGAGCCGAATCAACGGCAATAGTGAGCAGCGACGCTCGCTGGACGCAGACCACCGGGCTTTCACGGAAGCCAAAGGAAAACTTGGCCTGAGTCTCAAGAAGCTCAGGCAATATCTGCAACTCGTTGAGGCAAACCGAGCGCTGGGTGTGACCGTCCCTCAGCAGAGGGCTAGCTCGAACTCAACCTCAACCTGGGCGCGAGATTTGCCGACTCCGCCGTCCGAAAGTGAGTGGCCGCCGCTGCTAGGTCCGTTTGGGCAGGCCGGCTTGCAGGAACCGGCTAGGTCGAGCTCGACCTGGTCCCCGCGCGTGCCGTCCGACTTCGATCCAAGTGAGTGGCCGGCGCCGCAAGGCCCGGTTGGACCGGCCGGTTGGCAGGACCCGGCCGGCTCGAGCTTAACCTGGTCTCCACGAGTGCCGTCCGGCTTCGAGTGGCCAACTCCGGAGGGCGCGCCAGCTCGGTCCTCAGACATCTACCGCGATTTGACTTCTTTCGCTGATCTGCCGTCCACACCCCAGGAAATGCGTGACGACGCCCAGTCAAGGCCGGTGCTCAGCCCTACCGGCAGACCGCCGTTCTTCATCGGTCCATCAGGCAAGCCGCAAGAGCTCGAGGATATCGGATATCTCGTCGGCGAGGATTGGCAGCATGGCTCACAGGCGGTGCCGGACTTCCTGCTCGATGTACTGGACAATAGAATGCTGTTGCCGAGTTCGCGAATGGCTCCCCAGCCGGTCTCTATCAACGGTGAGACCTACTCCATCGCATTGGGGCCGCGAGGACGCCGCGACGCCCAACTGATCCATCACCCTGGCCCATCCTCGGTTCCTGATGCCCGCATCGGCGCTTCGACGGCGAGTGCCTCTGCCGGCGACCGCAGCGGACGGGTGCTCGGAGCCAGGGAATGGCTGGGTGACGCGCATATCCAGCGGGACTACGAGCTCCTGTCGCAGGAGTTGCGGCAAAGCAATCCAAACCTCGCCGCCCGGACCCGGTTCGTCGATCCTCTCATCGCCTTTCAGGTGGGCCATGGTACGGACGGCGACGCCCTGAACGCATTCCATCGCATTGTCAACGATCTGAATGGCAACGATACGGCCGACTTCCTGTTCTTGCCGGTGAGTGATGCGAGCGCTACGGACCTCCTTGACCGCGGCTCCCATTGGTCGTTTCTGCTGGTAGATCGCCGCGATCGCGACAGGCCGGTTGCCTATCACTACGACTCCTTAGAGCCATACAATGCCGGACCTGCAGAAACGCTCGCAGCGCGGGTGGGGGCCCATTTGGAAGATGCCGACATACGCAGGCAGAGGAACGACTATGATTGCGGTGTCTTTGTGGTCGACGGTACCCGGGCGCTGGTCAGACGGCTCGCGGGAAGACGGCAGGCAGACCTGAGCCTCCTCTACCTCGTCGTCGATCGGCAGGCACTGCGAAACCGGCTAAGTGGGTGATGTCGGCTTCAACTGAATAGCGCGTGCAGCTGGTTGAAGTGTATCCATCCGAGATAAGCCGCGGACAGGGGATCACCGATTCCACCGCCTGAGGCGTTCGGGGTCTTCCCTGTGCATCCTGATGAGCTCCATCAGGTTTGCCGAGTCGGTGAACGCCATGACGCCGTCGTCATCTATGCTGTAAACCTAGATGACGCCGCCCTCCGGGTCCACTCCGTTGGCCACATCCCAGAGCCAGTCCTCGTCCTCGCCGAGGTCCTTTGCGACGCGACCGATGGTGAAGACGGAATGAACTTTGTTGACGTGCATGGCTACGCCGCCTGAGCGGAGGACGTCGACGTGAGAGACGTCCAATTCCACGGCAGCAACTCGTGTAGGCAGCTCTGTGGCATGTCCGCGATGCGCGCGAAGGCGTCGGCGAGCCACGCTTTCGGATCGATGTTGTTGAGACGCGCCGTCATGATGAGCGTCATCCGGCGGGAAGTTCCGAACCGGACGTTTAATGACTGGGACAGCCCGCCGCCGGGCTTCTGCGAGGTCGACATGGTCGCCCCTGGCGGCACGTCGGTGGCGGGATCGTTCATCCAGACCATGACGATGGCAGATATCGCGACGGGCTGGACGGAGTGCCTGCCGTTGGTGAGGCGGGATGGCTCGCTGGTTGTCGAGGCTATGAAACACGCACAGAGCCGGTTCCGCTGGCTTCTACGCGGTGTGGACTTCGACAACGACAGCACGTTCATGAACGAGGTCGTCGCGCCGCGGTGCGCCAGCCGAAGCTCGGGGTGACGCGCTCGCGTGCCTACAAGAAGAACGGTCAGGCGTTCGTCGAGCAGAAGAATGGTGCCGTTGTGCGTCGCTTGATGGGCTACGGCCGCTTCGATGGCCTCGACACGGCGCACGTGATGGGCCGCCTCTATGCGGCGGCAACTCTACGTCAACTTCTTTCAGCCGTCGTTCAAGCTCAAGGAGAAGCGCCGAGAAGGGGCCAAGGTGATCAAGCGTTATCATGCTCCGTTGACACCCTATCAGCGCGCGCGGGCGCATCCAAGCTGACCGCGGCTGTAAAGCGGCGGCTGCACGATCAGTATCGCTCGCTCAATCCGGTCGCGCTCTTGGCCGAGATTCGCGCAATCCAGGAGGAACTTGGCAATCGCGCCGATCGTCGTGTCGGACAGGCGCGCGGCCTGCAACCCGCTTGCACGAGCACCGCGCCGGCAGCCGCAGCGAAGTTCGCGAAGGCCCTCGGCAAGACGGTGACGGCCGGCGAGCCGCGTGCCACGCACCGCCGCCGCCGCCGTCGGCCTTATAAGACCAGGGTTCGCACGCCGTCCAAGCTCGACCCGCATTTTGCTACGATCGAGGGCTGGCTCATCGAGGAGCCGCAATTAAATGCGGTCGCAACTGCCTGCCGGCTGAGCGAGAAATATCCCGACGAGTTTGGGACGAGACAGTATTCGATCGTGCAGCGTCTGCTGAGGGCCGCTCAGACCGAAGGCTGCCGAACAGCTGGTCGCTCAGGTGCCGCTCGACGACGCGATGACAGGTGCCCCATCGCCCGGGGTTGTGGACGGCTCGGCTATGTAGGGCCCGACCCGCCCACAGCCCCTCCTACCGAGCGAACTTGGAAAGGCACCTGGCGCGGCCAATCACTCAACATCGGGGCGACTGCTGCAAGGTCGCCATCAGGGTAACGTTTGCAGATGAGGCACTACGCGGGGTGAAATTTGCAAACGACGACGTAATTGCGGTCAGCGCCCGGCGCACGAAAGCTCCGTTATCATCGAGCTCTCGCAATCAAGCGATTCGGAGGAGCTGTCATGAGGCAATACGTCGGCCTGGATGTCTCGCGAAGAGAGACTTCGGTTTGCGTGGTCAACGAGACTGGTCAAGCGATTCTTGAAGGAAAGGCCAAGGCTGATCCCGGCGATCTATCTAAGCTGCTTCGTAAACATGCGCCATTGGCGTATAGGCTTTGAGACGGGCGGATGGCAAGCTGGCTTTGGCACGAGCTTCGTAGAGTTGAGCTCCCCGTGGTTTGCATCGATGCTAGGCATGCACTCGCAGCACTATCGGTCCGCATGAACAAGAGCGATCGGAATGATGCTCGGGGCCTCGCCGAACTGATGCGGGTCGGGTGGTATCGAGAAGTCAAAGTTAAAAGCGAGGAGAATCCGCGCGATACTCGTCGCGCGATCCCGGCTCGTATCCATGCGCCGGGAAATCGAGAACCAGGTCCGCAGTTTGATCAAGGAATGTGGGTTGCTATTCCCTCGCGCCATTGCCCAACTGTTCCGCAATCAGATAAGCGAGCTATTGGGCAAGGATCATCAGCTTCTCAGCGTGATTGCGCCGCTCCTGTCGATTCATGAGCATATCTGCCAGCAGCAGAGTAAATTCGACGACGAGGTCCGCCGATTGGCGAAGTCTGACGAGACGACGGGTCGCCTGATGCGGTTCCTGGTGTCGGAGTGCTGACCGCCTTGACGTTCCGCCATACGATCGATGACCCGTCCCGCTTCCGATCGGCCTCGACAGTCGGCGCCTATCTCGGCCTCACACCTCGGCGCAACCAATCTGGTGAAACTAACACTAGTGGCAAGATATCCCGATGGGGCGACAGGCTTCTCCGAACCTACCTGTCCGAGGCAGCGACCGTCCTTCTCTATCGGACCAAAAAATGGTCTTCCCTCAAGGCCTGGGGAACAAAGCTCGCGAAGCGGGTCGGCACGAAAAAGGCAAAGGTCGCCATTGCGCGCAAGATCGCTGTGATCCTCCACTGCATTTGGGTCGATGGTACGTCGTTCGACTGGGGCCACGCGCCGGCCTGACCTTATTTTGCAAGTTCCTGGCCCGGTCCGCCGGGCCCGGCGATGTCCCGCTGGGACGGTGGTCGTGGTGACCTCGGTCAATCGGCTGGTGGCGGGCTCGCCCGCACACCGTTGCAAACGATGAGGCACCCGATCCGGACATCATCATGAGGCGCTTGCGACCTCGGAAAGGACCATGACCCCAGCGACGGGCAGCTGATCGCATTGAGATTTAGGTAACGGCTAATCGGCCCACGACTACCGAGCTGGCTATCGATCTACCAGCCGCGCTCGCCCCGTCTCCGCAACCCGACCCGCTCCGACGGGTCGAGCGCTACCGTCTTGCCGAATGGCTTCAAAAAGAGAATTGACATCAATCCGCAATTAAAGGGCCAATTGACAGACAAGCGTCAATGGCTGTTCCCGCTGGGCACCAGGTGGTGAAGAAGGCGAAGTCATCATCGGCGATGCGACGACGGATCAGTAGACCGCGTGTCCACAAACCGTCATCTGGCAGAAATTCTGCATAGACGCGAAGAGAGAGTGCGATTCGAATGTAATAGCGATTCTAGACTCGCACCACCGATCGGAAGAGGATCGTCTGTTGTCGGTGGGCGAAACGGGCTACAGGTGAGCACATCTAGACGCTGCGCCTACATGCTTCGCTCTGCTGGCTATCAATGGTGACCACGCCCCTCTTTCACTCACCGCTGACGTTTCATCGCCTGCCGCGCGATCTCGTCAGCGACTGCGCTCGCGGCGCGCACGAGCCGTTCATGCAGGGTCTCGAACATGTCGAGGATCTCATCATTGGGTTCATCCCTGCCCTCTTCGAGAGCCTCGGCAGCCAGAGCGCTTATTACCGACGCCTTGCGCGGGCGGTTTCAAGTGGTGCTGGCGGAGGCGATGGATCGTCTCTCACGTGATCAGGAAGACATCGCTAGCGTGTTCAAGCGCATGGCCTATGCCAACGTAAACATCGTCACTTTGGCCGGATAAGCTGCTGCAAAAGCTGCAGCGCCGCATCAAATCGTGACGCAGCGAGCAGGCAAGCGCGCTACTGATGGATCGGCAGATCATGGATCATGCGGAGCGGTTCGACGAGGCACCGGTTGTGCCGTGACAGCGCCCGCTTCCGGTACAGGGGAAGCCTGTCGTTGCGCAACCCCGGCCAGCTCCACGACCAGCCTCCCCCGTACCGACCGTCCGTCTTCGCGGGAGCAAAATAGATGAGGCAACGATCACGTCTTCGGGAACACTCCCTTCATGAGGCAATACGCGCTCTCATCCTGATTCTCGCGCCATAATGTTGCCCCGAACGGACCAGGCCGCATACCAACTCTGAAAACCAAAGGGTGCAGGCGCTTCGTGATAAATGCGGGGAGCGTCGGTGGTCGAAATTGATCTCAAACCCGACAATCGTCGCCGCCAATGTCCGGCAGTACCTCGTCACGGTCTAGGCTCGACTAGTGGCCAGACACACGTCCGCCTTGTAAGGAGCGGTTCATCTGCAGGGTCTGCGATAAGCGCGGCACCATCCTAAGGGAACGAAGTGACCCAACCATGCCCATGAGAAAGCGTGCGGACTAAGAACTGCAACATCTCCACATCGTGTACGCGTCACTCGAGCTTTCTCTTCTGGTGCCGACTTCGAAACTCTTCCAAGCGATATCCGTACTAAGGCCGATCTCGTGGTCCTTCTCACTCTCGCAGAACTTATCGAGCACCGCCCGCACCCGCGACGTTGTCTCGGCTTCGAACGTCGGGCTAGTCCCGAGAAAGAATGGATATCAAATCGATTAGGCTTGCAGAATTCGATTGGTTAAGGCCACCGCACAAACCTGTCCATGGGCTGCGAGATACCAGATACCGGTATTTCCAAGTCCGTTAGGTATCAACGCCTGCTCGGCGAACGTCCGCTTTGCGCAATCGGGTTGAAAACTCGAGCTTGCGAACAGCCGAAAGCGCGGATTCACTCAGGTATAGAAGCCTGGGATGAAGCAATGATTGGGCGAACAGCAAGCGCATCAAGCGACCCATCGTAGGCACGAAGGCAGATCTCTGGAAGAGCGCGGACCACCAATCGCCGGGCCTGAAGCACTTCCGGAGAAGCGCACCGCTTTGGGGCCAGCAAAAAGTAGCCGATCATCGGCGCCAGGCAGATATCAGCTAGCCAACTCATTGCCGTCTGCTCGATCAGAGACAAGCCACGATCGAAGCTTCTCTTGCGCGCGAGGTGCCGCTCTGTCACGTTTCAAACGCATTCACCGTGTGTTCGCCGTCACGATGGGCGCCAAGAGCACGACGAGGCACATGAGCCCGGCTAGGACCCCAAATGCGGCCGGCAGTCCCACGTACTTGGCCAGTAACCCGATACCAGCCGGTCCAATGAGAATTCCCGCATAACCAACCGTCATGATCGCGGCAATCGCCGGACCAACGGGCATCGCCTCCTGCGTGCCGGCGCGCCGGAACAGAATCGGGGCGACATTCGATAGGCCGAGACCAATGAGCAGCAAGCCGGCCATGGCGATGACGGCTACCGGTGCGGCCAGCAGAGCTCCGAAACCTGCCATGGCCAGTAGACTTCCGAACATAAGTGTCGCGCGGTCCCCCGCGCGTTCGACGACGGCGTCGCCAGCAAGGCGTCCCACCGTCATGGCTATGGAGAACAGTACATACGCTAAGCCGCCCTGCGTCCTTGGAGCAAGACCAGCGCCGACGACCAACAAGGCAGCCCAATCGAGCATCGCGCCTTCGATAAGGAAGGCGATCGCCGCAATCGCGGCTAGAAGGAGCACGATGGAACGCGGCAGAACGAACGACGGTCCCTGGTCCGCCTGCGCCGTTGGTACCAATCGCGGCCACGCCAGCATGATCGCGATCACTATCAATCCCGAGCAGACCACAGTCGAAACAAATGCGTCAATCTGCAGCGAGAGAAAAGCGGTCATGGCTGCAGACCCCACAAGTCCCCCGATGCTGAATTGAGCGTGGAAGCTGGACATCAGCGGGCACTCCGCCGTGCGCTCCACCTCGATCGCATGAATGTTCGCGGCCACGCTAATCGAGCCTATCGAGGCGCCTAAGGCGAATAGCGCGACGCCGAGCGCCAACTTGCTAGCTGTCGTGAGGCACGGCAGGATGATCGCGAGACTAAGCCCACCCACAAGAATGATCAGCCTGACGCCGTAGCGGGCGCTCAAAACACTTGTCAGAAGCATCGCGATGATGGATCCAGCACCCAGGCAGAGCAGTAGTAGGCCAAGCACGCCGTCATCGGCCGCCAGCCGGTCTTTCGCAAATGGTACGAGCGGGGCCCAGGCCCCGAAGCCAAACCCGGGAACGAAGAATGCAAGACGCGTTGCTAACCGAGAGGATGGTTGACCAGCAGACGCCATGACAGGGACCTTATTGATAGACGACCCGCGGGCGCTGTACCAGCGACGGACTCCCGAGCGACAGAGAGTGCGCAGGTTCGGCGGTCGAGAGGACATCGTTTGTTGGCGCAATCCGCCATGCCGGACGGTTCAGCGCGTGATATCGGATCGCGTCGATCGTCACTCTTCTAGTTCGATCCGCGACGACATCTTTGATTGCAAATACGATGCCACCGCGAAAACGCACGTGACGTCTCGATCCGAACTCGATACGATCGGGCAAGTGTGCCGGCTAGGCATGGAGCGTTGGGGGCTCTCAACAAGCTTGTTACTTGCTGATTGATGAGCGCGGTCGCGCACTGAAGGAGCACGAAGCACCCGAGTGCGCCTCGAGACCGCGTTTACGGTTCCGTGGCGCCCTTCAGCGCGCCAACGCGGCCTCGCCTTCTGTAGTCATATCCGCGACAAATCAATATGGCTCAGTCGCAAAGCTGACAACGAGATGAAATTCCATCTGCCGATCGCAATCGGTCTCAATGCGAGGCGATGGGCTTGCAACCCGGTTACTCTAGGCTTGCGTAGCCTGCCAAAGCTTGTGGCAACCGACATCGCGGTGTAGACGCCGACATAAACACTTTGATCATGGAAGGCACGCAGAGGCTTATGTGCCTGCTAGACTCATGGTCTTTGTCAACGCCCCCGCCACGGCTCGCGATTGACGACTTCTTCATCGAATTGGCCGTGCACATGGACCGGCATTGATGCTTCTCCGTGTGCGGGAGGGATGCGCGGCTCGTTGCCCCAACGTCCATCGAGAAACTGCCCCGCCGAGATCGCGATCCGCTCCTCCGTAAACAGCGGACGAATCCGTTGCTTGGCCTGTCGCAACAAAGAAGCCCACAGCGTTGCGAATCTTCGACCGACGCTCCACCAATCATCAAATCCCGAATCATGGTCGCCCATAGAGTCAGAACCACCCCGAAAATTGCAACTGTAGTGCTAGACACGGTGGCCAAATGCATCGAACTCCGTCCGGATCGCTTGTCCGGTGTTCGGTTACGCGCATATTCCCTCCTTCAAGAAGCAGCAGTGCAAGATCGGCGAATACGCCCTGCCCCAGAAGTCGTGCGTCATTTTCAGTCGGAATCGCGGAAGCCCTGGTCGACGCGGGCTACGTGCGCATTAGTTTCGACCACTTCGCCCTACCCCGGCGATAAATCTTGCCGCGGCGAAGCGCGAGGGGCGGCTGCGTCGGAACTCCCAGGGTTACACCGACGACGCCGGCGAAACGGATAAAAAGAAAACAGTTTATCGATTTGGTTCTGAATTGCGCTACAGAGTTGGCAACGCGAGCAGTACGTTGTCGATCAGCCGGGTCGAACCGACGTAGGCTGCGGCACAGAGCGCCGCCGGAAGCCGCAGCGGACTCGCGGCGCGCTTGAGCGTATCACCATCGACAAGTTCAAGGTATTGCAGCCGATCAACTGTCTCAAGATGTCGCTCGGCGATCGCAATCAGCTTGTCCACCTCCCGCACTCCTGAGCGGAACTCATCCGCCGCGGCGAACAGCCCACGACTGATGGCAACGGCTCGCCGACGTTCTTCCTCGCTGAGATACCGATTGCGACTGCTCATCGCGAGCCCGTCCGGTTCCCGAACGGTTGGCACGGTGACGATCTCGATGGGAAGATTGAGATCAGTTGCCATGCGACGCACGACCGCGCATTGCTGAAAATCCTTTTGCCCGAAAAACACGACGTCCGGATGCACCATGTTGAACAGCTTGCATACGACGGTTGCGACGCCGCGAAAATGCCCACGCCTGAAAGCCCCGCATAGTGGCTTCGCCAATTCGCCCGGTTCGACGAAGGTCTCGAATTGAGCCGGGTAGACTTCCTGTGCACCCGGCGCGAAGACAATCGCAACACCGGCATCGCGGCACAATTTTTCATCGCGCAGGAAATCGCGAGGATAGCTGCTGAGATCCTCGTTTGGTCCGAACTGAGTCGGATTGACGAAGATGCTAACGACGGTGACGTCGCATTGCGCTCGGCTCGCCTTGACCAGGGCCAGATGGCCATCGTGCAAATAGCCCATTGTCGGCACGAGCCCGACGCGTTTGCCCGCGCTGCAAGCCTTCGCGAGCTCACGACGAAGCTCAGCGACCGTCGTAATCGTCTGCATCGTAGCACCTTACATCAGGTTGGGTTGGGAGGAGCCCAGTTTGCGATGATGTTACCCAGGCTTTCAGGAAGCCGATAGGACTCTTGCGGCGCCGGGAACGCTCCACTGCGGACATCGGTAGCCCAGCGCGACAGCGCCTCCTGCAACAGCTGAAAACCATCAGCATAGGCGCGAACGAATTTGGGCCGATGACCTTCGGTCAGCCCCAGCACGTCATGGAATACGAGCACTTGGCCCGAGCACCCGGGACCCGCGCCGATTCCAATAGTTGGTATCGACAGCGATTCGGTCGCTCGCTGGGCTAGCTCGGCCGGAATGCCTTCAAGCACCAACGCGAAGCATCCGGCCTCCTGCAGACGGTGAGCGTCATCAAGCAGCCGCAAAGCGTCATCGGCTTTCCGGCCCTGCACCTTGAATCCGCCCATGATATTGACGCTCTGCGGGGTGAGGCCGAGATGGCCCATGACGGGAATTTCGCAATCGACCAGGGCACGCACCATCTCCACGCGCTTGGCTCCGCCCTCGAGTTTCACTGCATCTGCGCCTCGCTGCAGGAACCCTCCGGCGTTGCGTATCGTCTCCTCCGGACTAAGGTGAAAGCTAAGAAACGGCATATCGGCCACGAGCAGGGCACGGGGCCTTGTGCGCGCAACAGCTTCGAGATGATGATTCATCATCGCCATGCTGACTGGCAACGTGTTGTCGAATCCGAGGCAGACATTGCCAACACTGTCGCCGACAAGAATGATGTCGACGATGGGGTCAGCGATGCCTGCCGTAACCGCATCGTAGGCGGTGGTCATGGCGACACGCCGCCGCTCCTGCTTCCACCGCTGCAGGATTGGAATCGTGATCCGCTCAACTGACACTTCCGAAGCGTGGCTCATTTTCGATCCGTTCCGTCAGATGGCCTCAGGTCGATTTCGCAGCTCGAAGCGATACTGATTTGATCTCACCTGGTCGCCTACGATTTTGAAGCCACGGCCCTCCGAGGTTCCCGCGTCACCGAATAAGCTAGGCGAACGGTAAATCCGATTCTTGCGACCGAAGCCGTTGAGTATTGCGCGCATCCCCGGGGGACCACCCTTTTTCTATGGCGGACGAGTGAAAACTGTCAACCATGAAAGGGAAACATACGTCTCCAAAGTAGCAGACGCGTGCATAAAAAATCCAATGGTCGCCCGACCATCAAGCAAGAACTCCCCAGATTCAAATTGTCATTTGGAAGCGCCTTGCGTCACGCTGGGCCTCAGGGCGCGCCGATGCGATCATTCTGACGCAATTTGCGTGCGGCGTTGTCTTAACCGCATCTCCTGCATGTCGGACTGGCTGGCTCTGCCCCGGAGGCAATACTCTACCCGAGCGAGTTCGTTTCCGAGCCTCATCAAGTTCAACTGCAGCCAGAGGATTTGTTGCCGCTCACACCTGCTGCGCTGAATCAACGCTCCGGCATACTTCCCCATACGGAGCTGATAGAAATTGCGTACCATGCCCTGCTCCAATCCCTTCTCCAGGATACTTGGCATTTTCCAGCTCCCGAAACAGGCCTCGCGCTCACCCTCTGTTGTAGCGGCATATCGCGATCGATTGGTTCGATGAACCCCTGCCTGTCGGCCGAAAATTGCGTTTGGGCGGAATTCCGCGATGAAATCCTTCAAACGAGCTCGGAGTGACCGCCCCCTTCGTCAAATGCAAGCATGGGAGTGCTTTCCAGCGCAGCAGACCGTGAAAGCTATGCAGACGCGCGTCTGCCGCCGCTAATTCGATGGCGTGTGGATAACCCGGACGTACAGACTTGTCAGGCGAGCCGCTTAGAGGCGTCGCTGACCTGAGGCGCCGGTGCGCTTGCCGTCCGCTTGCTGCTCAATTCGCAGCAGCCATGGCAGCCCAAGCGTCAGGCCATCGAAGAGTCGACGGTTTGACACGGCCAGCCAAGTCATGCGATGCAAAAAGGGCTAAGCGGGGTTAAGGCGCAGTAGTGCGGTCGCAACCTAACGGCGGCCGCCATTGCGGGGTCAGCAGCTTCTGCTGCACACGTTCAAAGACCACTACTATTCGTCGAAGACACGATTTTTCGTAACAACACCCCGCATTCCCCTTGTGCGTCTTTTCGTGGCGTCTTGTACTGGTTGTCAGCGCGATCGTTCTACCCGCCGCGTAATGCGTAGGTCAGGTCGATACCGCAATAGGCGTCCATGCCCGATGCAGTGGCCATGCACTGACAAAATGACGAGAACTGGCAGTTGCCAGGATACCCCAGATACGGTCTTTGCAGACAATGAGCGTCCTGCCAAGCGGGTCGTAGGACGTGGAGACAAAGCCAACTAGCATGGGAAGTGCTAGCAGCGACAAACAGCAGATTGCGCATGTCTTGCCTCCGCTAGGCTTTTGCTTAAGGATAGACCATCGAATTGCATCTATTGACGTTGATCAAGCAATGGCAGCCGCGCTTCCCTGGGCGATCGCATCCACCGATGTACTAGCGCGTTGGGCTCTCACGCGCACGCAAGCAACGCGATTCAAGTGAAGGCAGTCTAAGAGTGCTCGGAGTGCTCGATCAGAACCGCGGCACCTGGGGCGGCCATTTTCCGAAAACTTCGGCAAAGGCGGAGCAGCATTTCAGCGACTTTCCGGAAGGGAGCGCAGCCTTCCGGTGCGATGCAGCTGCGCGCTGGAAGCGCCTCCAGGCAAGCATGTGCACCAGGTACTACCTTTCTTCGTTGCTTCGCGACGAGCAGCGCCGAAACGATAAGCTCCTCCCAGGCGCCATGTATGGCTGAGACTATCGCCACGTTCCGCGATGAAAGAGTTTCACGATCGATCTCTCTGCGGTGATCAGCCGAAGAGCGGATTCAACCTTGAAGTCACGTGTCGATGTCAACGCTTCAGGGGCTGGCGGCGGCCTTCCCCTTCTGTTTTATGACCCAGCCTGTATTCAACGAAAGAGCGCATTTTGCTGCAGTTCTTATGCGGCGATCCTGCAAGTGAGACCGTTTCATGCACGAGATCCGCGCGAAGCTAATGACCGTCGACGGAAGCATCTAAGTTGTCCTAGCGACTGATGATCAGGCGGTTCCTTACTTCGATGCAGAAATTCGTCTCAGAGATTGTCTACCTTGCGTAATAGCGGAGGAAGAATCGAGCTAAACACCCGCCAGCGCGATCGTGCAGGGAGCCTGCCGTGCAGTGGCATCTGAGCGGCTACCCGAGCCTTGCAGACTTTGCGATGAGGCTTCTGTCGCTTTGGGCGAGTCAAACCGCAATGTTCGCGATTACCGACGGTCATCTATGATTCGACACATCGTATTCTTCACCGCAAAAGATAAGGCGCATGTCGACAAAATAGTCGACGGCCTTTCCGTACTCGCCAAAATCCCGCACGCACGCCGGCTTGAGGTCGCTCGCAACCGCAAGAGTGACCGGCTTGGCAACGAAATTGACGTGATCGTCTACGGTGAATTCGACGACGAAGTCGAACTCGAAGCCTATAAAGCGCACGAGCTTTACCAGGAGTCGATCCGGCAGGTAAGACCGCTCCGAGAGCTACGTCTCGCGGCCGATTACAGCATGTCAACAGATGCGGAGCCATTTGGCAGGCCCTACCCGCGGGCGTAATTAACCTGGCAGGCACGTAGGGGTTTGGGTGCCCATGAGGCTCGCCTTCGCCGGACGGGATTACAATCGGCCATGTATCGCTGAGCGACAGACTAATGCATGTATTGGAACTGCAGTGGATTGAGCCCGTCACAGCCATGCGACGCCTCTCGCATCGGAGGCACCTCACGTTCCTGGATAGCGCATCGAGACACGCGGTGCTCGGGCAGTACTCGTATGTGACGTGCGATCCCTTCAGCACTTATATAATCGCGGACGGGAGAGGTATTTGCAACGGAGAGTCCATTGTGGGCGATCCGTGGGCGGCACTTCGCGCTCTGCTAGCCAACTATCCGCAAATACATCGCGCCGATCTCCCGGCATTCCAGGGGGGCGCCGCCGGCTTTTTTGGATACGAGCTGAACAGGACGCTGGAGCGATTGCCGGTGCCAACCATCGGGGGGCATCGCTTGCCTCAGGCACTCCTACATCTTTACGACGTCGTGATTAGCTTCGATCACCGCCATGATAGATGCTGGATCCTTTCTACCGGGTGGCCGGAGCAGGATCCAGTTCGCCGGCGTGAGAGAGCTCGCCAAAGAGCCGAAGAATTTGTTGGGCTGCTTACAGTCTCAGCCCCTCCTCCTGATTTTACACCAGGCGAGGCCGGCTCATGGCATTCAAACTTCAGTCGCCAGGGATACATCGCGGCGGTACAGCGCGTGATTGATCTCATTCTGTCGGGTGACGCTTTCCAGGTCAACATTGCGCAGCGCTTCAGCGCTCGCCTGGCGAACTCGTTCGATCCGATAGCCTTCTATTGTCAGCTGCGGAAAATGAATCCGGCTCCCTTTGCCGCCCTTCTTCGGTTTGGCAAGCTCACCATTGCATCGAGCTCGCCCGAGCGTTTCCTAAAGCTTGACGGGCGACAGGTCGAAACGCGACCTATCAAGGGGACGGTGGCGCGTTCTGCTGATTGCGAGGAAGACCGGCGTCGCGCTGAGACGCTGGTAGATTCGGAGAAAGACCGCGCCGAGAACACCATGATCGTCGACCTCCTGCGCAATGATCTCTCCCGCGTTTGCACGCCTGAATCAGTCCACGTCCCGTCCTTATGCAATCTCGAGTCCTATGCCTCGGTGCACCATCTCGTGTCCGTCGTTACGGGTGAGCTAGCACACGGAGAGGATGCCGTGGGCCTACTTAGGGCCTGCTTTCCCGGCGGCTCAGTTACCGGAGCTCCCAAGGTACGCTCGATGGAAATTATCTTGGATATCGAGCGTGTGGCGCGAGAGGTGTATTGCGGGGCCATTGGCTACATAGGATTCAATGGACATATGGATGTAAATATTGCCATTCGTACCGTAACGATCGACGACGGTCAGGCCGTCTTCCATGCAGGTGCCGGGATTACGGCAATGTCCGATCCGGCCGCCGAATATGAGGAGAGCCTTGCAAAAGCAGAGCGCATTTTTCGCGCATTCATTGCTGAAGACGCCGGTGCATCTTGATTGTCATTATCGACAACTACGACTCTTTCGTCTTCAACATTGCGCGATATTTTCGCAAGCTTGGTGCAGCAACACGTGTCGTCCGGAACGACGCGATGGATGTGAGCGAACTTGCTGACCTCAGGCCCCGCGCGGTTGTCATCTCCCCCGGTCCGTGCACTCCAATTGAGGCTGGAATATCGACAGCCGTCGTTCGTGAACTTTCGGGTCAGGTGCCAATTCTCGGGATTTGTCTCGGACACCAGTGCATTGGGACCGTGTTCGGCGCACGCGTAACGCGCGCCCGTCGTCCTATGCACGGTCGGTCCTCGCATGTCACACATGAAGGCGGCGGGCTTTTCAAAGAACTACCGTCTCCACTTTGTGTGGGGCGCTACCATTCGCTTATCGTCGAATTGGATCCTTCATCTGCCCGTCACCTGACGGTGACAGCACTCTCGGATGATGGGGAACTCATGGCCCTCGCCCATCGCGATCAACCAACATATGGCGTGCAGTTCCATCCGGAGTCGATACTCACCCCACAAGGGGACGTACTGTTCGCAAACTTCCTACGACTTGCAGAGCTTTCTTAAGGCGGCCGGAGAGGACTGGTGCAGCCATAGCGTGGCGTTTCGGCTGTCGGACATCGAGCCGCGGTTCGTTTGAGGCGTTTGTGGCCGGCTCGGCGCCGAGGTTCGGAACTTTCCATTTGAATGTCGAAGGGTCCATCGGCGCCAGGGGGCCATCGGTAGCCTTAAAGACGGCCCCGGCCATGGGGACTTTTGGGGTCGTGGAGGCCGGGGCCGCTGGAGGCGCTTGAACCTTAGAAGGGCCAAGCGAGCGCGAGCTTACTCACAGGTAAAATGGCTGTTCTGTTCGCTTCCGCACATCGGCGATACCATTCCGATCAAGAACCGCACAGGGGAGCCGCCGGCTCACCCTGGTTTTGCGCTGTGTGAACAAGTGGCCGCGATAATCTCGCTTGCCTCCGTTGACCTGGCGATCTCGGGCATTCTTGATTGTTCGAAAGCTCGCAATCCAAATGCCGCAGCGGCGCCGCCCTTACGATCTCCTTCGGCTCCCCAGTGGTGTATGCCCAGGGCGCCGTCGGGGATCGCAATCTGTGTGCAGACCTCTCTCGTCCGCTGCACCAGTTTCTCGGCCTTAGCTTGCTCCAAAGCATCCTCGCTTGATTGCCGCCGCAGCCTGCCGAGAATTTTATAGCTGTCGTGATTGGCAAGCTTGGCTTGATAGCTGCCTGGCGTGTGGAACTCCACTTCGAAGCGATAAGCTTCCGCCGTGGTGAGCACTGTCTTGATGCCGACGAAAGTCGGACTGCGCATTCTGAACCAGTTGGTTGTCTGGCGTTCGGTGTAGTCCCGCTCCTCAAAGGCCAGCATGGCTTTCTTGAAGGCACGTGTAAAATCCTTGTCAGGAATTTCTAAGACGTGGCGTACGGCGTTGCTGAAGAGCTGTGGGGCGCTGCCGGGCGGGATGCTCATGCCGGTGAGCTGATCTGTCATGGAGGCATGCGATTTCAAGCGGCGCTCCAGATGGGGCATCTTCACTTCGATGCCGGCTTCCGCAAGGATTCCGGCAATCTCGCGTGCCGCTGCGGTGATTTTCCTCTCTTCGGCTATAGCTCGGTCAGCCTCATTTTGGGCGCGTTCTGAGGCCTCCTCGCGGGTCAGCGTGATCATGTCAGCATCGTCGGCGGCGGGCCGGAGGCCGGAGGGTTTGCGCAAAATGCCCTGCTCCGCAGCGAGTTTGATCGAGGTCTCCATGATTGAAGCCGCCAGAGTGGGGTTGTCCCTCAGATCCTCCAAGGTCGCATCGACATCAAACCTTCCGTGGGCGAGGGTCGCCGCCACGCCCTTGACGTAGGGCACGGACTTCAAGCCCGGCGTCTCGTAGAGGAGCCGCTGAAGGTGACTGCTCTTCTGGAAAAAGAGGTTGGCGCCAGTATCGGATTTATAGGCATCAGTGCCGACCTTGATGCCGAGGCTCAGCAAGTTGTTTGCGCTTTTTACGAGGTCGTCCGCATTGTAACCATCCGGGCGGGGATCGATGCGGGGAGGATAGTGGTCGAGTAAAAGCTGGATGCGGTCTCGTGGCTGAAGCGTTGCCGGATAGGTCTCCGCCAGATCCGGGAAAAGATTGCAGAGCCTTGCGCTGAGGCTCGGGTTTGCGGCGTTCGAGCTTTCGATTGTTTCGGGCAGGGGTTGCTCATTCGGCTTCACTGCCCATGCCGCTAGGTCGTCGACGAGCAACTCGGCCATTTCGCGAGCAACCAGATGTTTGGCGACCTCAATCTCGCTCCTCGCTCTCGCAAACGTGTTCTGGATATCCTGGCTACTCACCTCTTCCTGGCCCAACAGCTGACGGATCTCTCGCCTGAGCTCGTGGTGAACGCCCTCATAGGTGCCAAAGACAGCACGCTCGGCAAACCAGCGTTGTGCTTCATGGGATTGAGCCAGAAAGTTTCGCTGCAGGCAGCTATAGGTTTCCAGGACATCCTGCGTGGCGGCGAGGATCTGGCGGGCGCGACCGAACTGGTAGTTGTCGCCCTCAAGCGCCGGGGTATGCGACTTTGGCGGCTTCAGCGACGGAAGTCCGAGAGCTTGCTCCTTGCGATCGAACTGGCGCACATGCTCATAAAGCTGCGGCCGGTCGCCGACGATGACGACGGTGTCCCCGTCGAAGTCCCCGTCAAGTTTTTTCTGTTCACCGATCGGGACGGCAACCAACGAGCCCGGAGCGAACACCTCGGTAGCCTGCAGGATGCCGACGCACTCGAGCGGCGTGTCCACCTTGGCGCGGTCCTTGCTCGAGGTCCAGCTCGAATGGCATTTGACGTCCTCGGCAGACATCACCAGCCCACGGTCGGCGTAGCCGGCCGGCCACATCTTATCCGGCACAACCATCAGAATGCCTTTGGCAAAAAAAGTCGGATCGTCGCCCGCCAGTTCCTTCCCCGACTTCTGGGCGACATTGAAGCTGTATTGGATGGCTGTGCAGTTTTCGAGGAACACAGCGGTCGGGTCCCCCTTAACGGCCGACCTGACTCGCTCGGCGGCAAACGGGCGCAGATTGGGCTTGTCGTAGGGCGAGCGCCCGATCAGCACGCCGCTCGCCCCCATCAACGTCTCGCTCTTGAGCGTCGGCACATGGAGACAGTCATCGCTGGACGGTACGGCAACCGCGCCGGGACCGTCGATGTGTCCGGCCGTCACGGTGCGAAACAACTCTTCAGACGTCAACTCTCGCCCTTGTCTGCTCTCGAGCCAGGTTTTGGCCTTCTCCCGCGCCTCATCGGTCACCGGCTCGCTTCGGGGATAGTGTTGCAGCGCCGATGCGGGAACGGACATTCTTCTTCCCTCACCAAAGGCAGGCACCCGATCAGGACCTTCCTGTCGGCGGGCGCGATTTACAGCTGGCATACGGTTGGCCAGCGAGGCCTTGATGAAACCGCAGCCATCATGCGGCCGCAAGGCGATCGGGCCTTCTGGCCCAGCCAGCTTGAAGGGATGCTCCTCGCCGGCAGGACGGTCCGGCAGCAGCGACAGTTTGAAGGCGCCCTCCAGCGCGTAGTCCCGAGGACCTAGGTCCTTGATTGCCGGCGGCGCGGCAAAACCCCTGCGCTGAGTGTAATAGTATGCCTCTTTGAAAGGGGCCCAGGCACGCGACAGCTGCTCGAACGCTGTGCCCGGCGCCGTTTCGGCATACGGAATCGCCAGCAGCTTTCCCCCGGAAGACTCTGCCCTCGCCCCACCTGGAAGGCGGGCGGCGATCTGCGACACGGGCTTTTTGGGCGGCTTTAACTTGCTTCCGCCGAACAGGTCCATGCGGTATGGCACACCCTCGACGGTGACCGTACGCGCCAGCATGAACGCGCTCGGCTTTCCTGGCAGCTGGACCGCGACGACGGGCAAAACCCCCGAGGTCAGGCGATGAAAAATCGAATAGCGTGTCTCGGGCTCCGTGGCCACTGGCCGGCCCTGCATGTCCACCACTGACAACTGCATAAGTCCCGCGTCACCCTGCGGAGGTCTGGGGTCGTGGGCCATGGTTCGCAACACTTGATGGACGTCGAACACGGACGCTGGATGTTGGGCCTGGACCGTCGCCGCATTCTGCGCCAAGAACGTATCCAGCGCATCGACCGGACTCTCCGCCGCGATCTCCGCCATCAGGTTCCAGCTCATGTTGGAAAGATCGCCTTCGACGAGGCCGCCCGTTTTGTCCAAAATCTCCTTAGTCTTGCGCTGCAGCTCTTCCTGCCTCACCCGCAAATCGGACTTCTTGCCTTCGACATAGGGCCGGCGGAACAATGCCGCCAAAACCGCACGGGCCTTGAGCGTTTGATAGATCGACAAGGCGGGGCCACGGCTCGAGTACGGCCCTCGGGCTCGCTCGGCATCGCTTGCTTTGAGATGCCCCTCGATCTTGTGCTCGACGATCGGTTGAATGTCGTTCAGCAAGTTTAAAGCCCGCCTCCGGTGCCAGCGCAGGTGCGGGCTGCGCGCCAGCGGCAGCAGAGCGATGCAGAGAGTACCCATGATTTCGAGGTCGTTCTCAGCGGCAAAACCAGGGGCACGATGCAGTTCCGTCAGCCGGTCTAACCCCGTGCGTGCGAGCAAACCGAGATCGTCAAACAATTGAGCCTTAGCCAGCGCTTTGAAAATCATGGCGATGTTCAGAACCTGGGCCTGCTCCAGGCGATCACTGGCATAGTGAAGGTAGTGGGCCAGATCGTGCAGCCGATTCTTCAGCAGAGCGGTCTCTATGATCTCTCCAGTGCCCTCTCCCCTCGTGACACCTCGCCCCAGAGCATTGGCTATCATGCTGAGCTGAGTTGTGGTGAACGCTCCGAATCGGAGGTCTCCCGAGCCGAGTTTGCCCGCTATGTCGATTATCGCCCCATGGCACACCGCCTCTTCCGGCCACTTGCTAAAGCCGTTCACCAGGATCGCCAGTTCCCGCGGAGTAAACTCAAAGAGCCGGTTGTCACGGCGAGAGACCTCGTTGGCAATCGCGACTGTGGCTTGGCGAGTGTCCTGCTCTTGCAGCCACTTGCTGAAACCGTTCACCAGGTTCGCTAGACCCTGCGGAGTGAAATCAGACAGCCGGTCGGCGCGAAGGACCTCATCGGCGATTACAACGGTGGCGTGACGTGAGTTCTCCTCTTGTGGGCACTTGCTAAAGCCGTTCACCAGATTCGCTAGGTGCTGAGAGGTAAAATCGGAGAGCCGGTCGGCGCGGCGAAGCACCTCACCGGCGATCACAGCGATGGCGTGACGTGAGTTCTCCTCTTGTGGCCACTTGCTGAAACCGTTCACCAGGTTCGCCAGACCCTGCGGATCAAACCCAGAAAGCCGGTCGGCGCGACGACGGACCTCATCGGCGATCGCCAGCATGGCGTCGCCACAGCCCGTCTCGTCAGGCCACTTGCTGAAACCGTTCACCAGGTTCGCCAGACCCTGCGGATCAAACCCAGAAAGCCGGTCGGCGCGGCGACAAACCTCACCGGCGATCGCCAGCGTGGCGTCGCCACAGCCCGTCTCGTCAGGCCACTTGCTGAAACCGTTCACCAGGTTCGCCAGACCCTGCGGATCAAACCCAGACAGCCGGTCGGCGCGGCGACGGACCTCGTCGGCTATTTCAACTATAGCGCTGCGGCAGTCTGTCCTTTCCGGCCACCTGCTGAAGCCGTTCACCAAGCTCGACAAGTGCTGGGGAGTAAAACTGGAGAGCCGGTCCGCTCGGCCAGCGCGGCGACGAACCTCGTCGGCGATTGCAAGTATAGCGTCGTTGCACTTCGCCCCCTCGGGCCACCTGCTGAAGCCGTTCACGAGGTTCGACAAGTGCTGGGGAGTAAAATTGGAGAGCCGGTCGCCGCGGTGATGGACCTCGTCGGCGATTTGAACTATAGCGTCTCGGCAGTCCTGCGGCCACTTGCTGAAGCCGTTTACCAAGTTCGCCAACGCCTGTGGATCAAAATCAGAGAGCCCGACATCGCGGCGGCCCGCGCGGTAACGCACCTCGACGGCGATTTGAACTATAGCGTCTCGGCAGTCCTGCGGCCACTTGCTGAAGCCGTTCACCAGGTTCGCCAACGCCTGCGGATCAAAATCAGCGAGGCAGACATCGCGGCGACCCGCGCGGCGACGGACCTCGACGGCGATTGCCCTCATCGCACCGCGACACTCCGCCTCTTCCGGCCACTTGCTCAAACCGTTCACCACGGTAGCCAGGTTCTGCGGACCAAAGTCAGAGAGCCAGACATCGCGGCGGCCCGCGCGGTGACGGACCTCGCTGGCGATTGCCCTTATAGCACCGCGACACTCCGCCTCTTCCGGCCACTTGCTCAAACCGTTCACCACGATGGCCAGGCTCTGCGGACCAAAATCAGAGAGCCCGGGAGCGCGGCGGCGAATCTCAGCGGCAACTGCTATTGTGGCCTCACGAGAGTTCTCCTGTTCCGGCCACTTGCTGAAGCCGTTGACCAGCAGGGCGAGACTTTGAGCGTTGAGCTCCGAAAGCGCTCCGCGTTGCTCACGAAAAAACCTGGCGATTCGGATCATTCCATTGCGACATTCCGCCACCCGGGGATATCGACTGAACGACAATACGAATAGGGAAAGCGTTTTGCTTTCGACGTCGTTTAGCGCATTGCCGAGGCTCGACACCTGAGCTGCCATGGCCCTGCAAGCTTCCACGCCTGCCTGACCTCCAGCCTCCCGGCTCATCGTGTTGCATGAGGTGGCGTACCCCCATGTATTCCGGGCGCGGATATCTTGTTCCCATCTTGGGACAAATTCGCGTTTGAACTCGGAAGCGGCCTTTTGCAGGAATGTTGCGTGGTCCGCTCGACCCTGCAGCTTCCTGTCATACTCCACCACAGCGCACGAGAATTTAGTGATGTCGCCAGCGAAAGAAATGTCATGTAAAGCGTTATTAAGTAGGTTTTCCGAGTATCCACGCTTGAAGCTCTGTTCGGCTACATGGACGAAACGCCGCCTTCCCGGTCCTGCACCCGGGTCGGACTCCGTTTGCCTATGGGGTGGCACCGTGTCTGGTTGCGAGCTTCTGGATCCTTGATTGCTGAGCCAGGGTTTGTCATCAGAACCTAAAGAGGTTTCTTCTCGACCTGGCGCTCCACCCTCCGGCACTGGGGGAAAACCGCACCGTCGCGCAGTGGCTTCACGTGGCGCAGCGCCCAGGATCCGATGTGCGCCAACGGAGGGTCCGGAAGATCTGTCGCCAAGGGCATCATCGGCACCGCGCGCAATGCGAGCGAAGGACGTCCTTCTATCTTGAGGCCCAGAGTGCATCCGCTCCAGGACGGAATCGAACGATTGGCTGCCTTCCCCAGGGGCAAGACTTGATTCCGAGTTCGCCGCCTTCGCCAGTCCCTGCGCCTCGGACAACATCATCTTGAGCCGGACTGTTTTCTCGTGCACTTCGTGCACATGCGCAAGCGTGAGCAGGCCGCGTCGACGAGGCTCTTCCAGCGCGTCCAGACAGGCCTGCATCTCGGCGGCCTGCGTCTGCAGGCGCTCGACCACGATGCCCACTACGTGATCGGCGTCCTCGGGCTTCATCTGGCGCGCTTGCGAGACGGTCCTTTGCTGACCAGCCAGATCGAACTGCAAAAGTTCGTCCAACCGCTTGATCAGTGGCGCCAACGCCTCCGTCGACGCCGGGGCCTGCCAGACCGCCGAGTGTGCCGCCGCCGACGACGCACTTGCATGCGCCTCCTTGGCGCTCACAAGCTTCTTCGTATCTAGATCCGAGCGCACGAGAACCTTGTCCGCTGGCGCCGTGTCGCTGTCGCCCGCGGCGACTTGCGGCTCGGGCCGCCCGGCCGAACTCGCGGCGTCAGCAGCCGGCTTGCGGTTGCCTTTCCCCTCCCTGCGCGCTGCGGTGCCTTTGGCCACCGCTGCCTTGCCGGCAGTGTCGGCCGGTATCGCAGCGCCAGCGGCTGGCGTCTTCGGCTGCAGTGCCAGAGTGCCTTTCGCCACTGCAGCCTTGCCGGCAGTGTCGGCCGGTATCGTAGCGCCAGCGTCGGCCGGCGGTGCAATGATGGCTGACGTTTTCAGCTGCAGTGCCAGGAAGTGCATGACCTCGTGCGCAGTGATCCGTGCGTCGTCCACGATCTGGCCCAACAGTTCCAATGGGAGGCTGGCACCTGTTCGGTTATCGCTTAGCTTGGCAAGGATGTCGTCGTGCAACGCCAACGCAAATTCCGAAAGCCGTTCCATGACTCCTTCCAGAACGGTGCAGTGCTCTGCGTCGAGTGCCGCTCCGTCCTTGTGCAGAACGGCTTCCTCCGTCGAGAGGAATGCCGGAAAAACATGCTCGACAAAGGTCCCGAGCAGACGCACCCCCCCGTTCTCACCCATGAGGGCGTCCCTCACGGCTGGTTCAAACGTGCTCGCCTGAGACTCAATCATAAGTTGCGCGAGCGCAATCCGCGATTGCAGACACTTGTACCCCGCATGAAGTACCAAGCCGGTATTCAGGCGTAGTGCGGCCTCTTCGGGCTTCCGCATCTCGGGCGTCGTGCTTGGCAAGTTGGCGGTGGCCTCGCAGACGGACACCATCCGTTCCGAGCGCAACAGCTTCTTTCCCCACCACTCCATGCAAGCCACATGCTCCTTCGCCACACTGGAAGCCACTCGGCTCAGCTGGTCGGGGGTAGCGTTGGATTCGAAAATCCGCTGGAACAGGTCCGCCGAATTCTTTCTGCGCTCTTCCAAGGCGGCGATAGTCGATGAGGCCAGTGCGTTGCATTGGTGGGCCGCATCGAGCACGGCATAGCGGTATCGACGGGCCTCAGCGTCGGACAGAATGCTCCGCGCCACGGCCGGGCGCAGGCTCGCGTAGTAGTCCAGAACTGCTGAGCCTGCTTTGACGAACCGATCGGTCAGCTCTTGCGCCTCCTCCGAGTTCTGGGCGTGCATGGCCGCATTACGGCAAGCGTCAAGTTCCTCAACCAGGCAATCCATGTGTCGCTTGGTTGCGTTGATTTCTTCCTCTGATGAGGAAATGGAGACTGCCATACCGGAAGTTGGCGGCTGGCTGGCGACCGGCGCCGCGTCTCCACCCTCCGACACTGAGGGAAAGCCGCGCCGCCGCGCAGTGACTGCACGTGGCGCAGCGGCTGCACGTGGCGCAGCGCCTAGGATTCGATCTGGGCCAACGGAGGGACCGGAAGACCTGTCGCCAAGGGCATCGTCGGCACCGCGCGCCATGCTAGCGGAGGGCGTCCCTCTATCTTGGGGCCCAGAGCGCATCCGCTCCACGACGGAATCGAACGATTGACTGCCTTCCCCAGGGGCTAGACTTGAGTGCGAGCGTGAACTGCTCGATCCGGCTCCAGCATCTCCAGTGCGCGATCTGCCAGATCGGCCAATGCCCGTCATATTCCATCTCTGATAAAGGCGAGAATCGCTGCTTATGATGTTGCGGGCTGATGTCGCTCAGCCATGGTGTATCAAGGCTTTGGCCCATAAGTGCAATCGCCCAGATGGCGCATGGCATGAGGTCTGAGGAACCTGCGGCATGTTTTCGTCAACCGTCATGGTCAGCCCGGACCCAAGACGGCGTGGCCTACATCCTGGCCAAAGTACACGCCAGCAGCCCAAGATCGGCCGAGACTGGCACGCGATCGCATCACGCCGCACTCGCTACTCAGTTTTTCAGAGACAGAGTGGAGGTTTGATTGCGCGCTGCCATTCACCGGGACCGTTCTTCGTCCACCTACGCGAAGATGAATTGCCGGTAGAACCACTCCGGCTAAATGCATCCGGGCAAACATGTTCGCGAATCTTTGGGTTCCTACATCCGTTTGCCCGGTGGCTCCCGACTGATTCGCTTCGTCAGCTTCGCCACTGTAGTGGACATCGAACGAGGCACCAATTCGACCATACATGATGATTCGCACTCCTGCGTTTGCATTGGGTTCAGGCTGATGAGGCGCGGCAGGCCTAGATAGACCGCCTGGCTGACGATTGGCTGACGAAGGCGTTCTCCCGGACCGATAAGGAAAATCCGAGACCTGGCTCAAGCGTTAATGAATCGGGCTGCGGCCTACACCGGCCGGCGAAGGCCGCAGGTCAGGCCGCCTGGGCCTGCGATCGGGCGCTGTCACCTTATCTGAGGAGCGTCTTGAGCTGGCTGGGACGAAGAGATTACGGAAGGTTGAGAATATCGAGACGAAGCGCTGCAGGCTTCCCCGGCGAACGGAAGCCCTGCATCGTCCGCTCCCGCTTTCGCAGCGGCACATGGGAATTCTCGGCCCTGTTGTTGAAGCCCCTGTGCGCGGTGCTCGGCATCCGGCATGACCTGCCGTTTCGCCGCTCAATAGGACCGCAGTGTGATTTTTCATGGAATAGGGACCCTGCTTGAGGGGTCGTTTTCATCCAAACGGGACACCGTCTCATCGAGCGGCGTCCATCCTGCTTCGCCGATGACCCTATCCCACCGCTGGATAAGATCCTGCGGCGGCTTCTCGCCTTCGATGACGCAGCTCGATTTTGAATCCTTGAGGAGAAGGGTCAATTGCGCGGGCCCGCCGCAACGCCCTGGCCATGGCGCCTGGCTCGGAACGCCGGCGCGCCCGTCAGGATCCGGCCCGATGGGCCTCGATGTTGTTCAGGAGGACCGGTAAGCGTAGGCATAACCGGGTTCCTTGCCGATCGGCGGCCACATTCTCAGCCAGACAAGCACCTTAACGTCGGCCTTCCACCGGAAGCCGCTCTAGCCAGGTCCAGCTCGGCTTCTCGGCCTAAATGCGCCTTGCAATAATTTATTGTAATTACGCAACTGAATTTTATTGAGAACGCCAGCATAATACTATTGATATTAAACAGCGTTATATTATTGTATTCACTCGTCGTTCTGGGAGTTTTGCCGCGCCTACTGCAACGAGCGCTTCAAGAGTGACTGGGTCCTCTCGGCAGAAAGCTCAATCCCGCTACTTGCAGAAAATCTCAACGTTCCGAAGCAGGTCGTGATCGCGGCGCCGACCGCCAATAACCAAACCCAGCCCCTCCTCCATGGCACCTCCCTGTATCTGTACAAGGCGACCAAACTGCTGGTGACCCCGGTCAAGACCGCCGGGGTCCAGACCTTTCCGGCGCCGGAGGCGATCTGCGCTGCCGCGCCAGCTTTCTGGCAGACGCAGAAGAACGACGTCATGGCCCTGCTCGGTTCGCAGAGGAATGCCAGCGCAATCCTAAAAGTCCTCCTGGAAGGCGGACATGCGGCCGCGGCGGGGCGCATCGCCGGGGCGTACCGACTGCTGGGTAACACGCGGGCCGCCGACGATATCGTCACCGCGATGACGGCGGGCGGGCACGATGTCAGGGAAGATGCCGATCCATTCAAGGCGCCGGTACCGACGCAGCTTCCAAGCCGGGCCACGCCACCAATCATGACGCGAATCCGTCTCATGTGGGCGGAGATACGCGAAAAGCTGTTAGCAAATTTCAAGCTTGAGCCGCGGCGTATCAACGATCATGACGGATATCTGGCCGCGATCGACGAACGGTACACCTCGGACGCGTACCACTCGCTTTCTATCGAAGGCTACTCGGTCACGGAGGAACTGATCGAGAAGGTCAAGACCGGGAAATGGGATCCCAACGGCAGCGATGGAGATCGCAAACAAAGGGATGCAATGGCCGCGAAGGGCTACTGGGATGCGTTCCAGCTGGTCCGTGGCGCGGTGGCTCGCGTGCTCAACGGCGAGGACGCCGCCGAGATCGCCGATCGGGAGCACCTCGACTGGTACCGGGCGCTCTTTCAGCCCTCAGTTCAAGCCGGCATCATCAAGCCCGAAAACCTCGCCGGTTATCGAACTCACTTCGTTTTCGTCAGGAACTCGGGACACACACCGGTCGCTTGGGAATCGGTACCTGACGCCATGGAGGCTTTTCTTGATTGCCTGAAGGAGGAGAAGGATCCGCGCGTGAGAGCCGTGCTCGGACACTTCATATTCACCTTCATACACCCTCTTCCAGACGGCAACGGCCGAACGGGCCGCTTGCTCATGAATGTCATGATGGCATCGGGAGGACTGCCTTGGACAATCATTCCCGTCGGCAGACGCGACGAATACATGCGGGCACTCGAGAGCGCGAGCGTACAAGGTGATGTCGGTCCCTTCGCCGCATTCCTGGCAGACTGTTGTCGTCGTGAACCGCCTCCGCCCCGGCAGAGCCTTCCGGGAGAAGTCCAAGCACTGGCGGACCTCGGTTGAGGATCGCGCCGGACTAGGGCCCGGCAAAAAGGCCAGTGTCACTAAATCGCGCGCGCACGTTGCGAGCCATCGCACGGCGAGATGCCGACGTGACCGGCGCCCGTGGTCGCCTCGGAGACCACATTGGTATCGAGCAGGATCATTCGAAGCGCATCGGCTCAGCGGGACGCCCGTCGCGGCCATGTTCAAGTGCCTCGACATCGGCATTGGTGAGGCTGATCTTCCGGCTCATCTCCGAAAGGGCGGTGCCGAGCCGCAGCCGGCCCTCGGGACGAACATTTCCGCTTCCGCGCTGCGATTGTGCTGCGCCGCGCGGACTTTCGGGCGCCATCCCTCCTCGGAGAGGTTGCGGATGGTGACAGCGGCCATGATGGCGTCCTCCGGAGACTGACGATGCTATCAAAAGAGAATGTTTGATAGCATTTTTCAAGAGTGATTGCGGCGCTCACGCGCCGCCGAACCTCCAGACCGGGATGCGGAACTTCTTCACGAGAGATGGTCTGCATCCCTCCATGTCAGCCGCGGACGTTCAGGAAAGCCCTAGGCCAACCTTCGGCGAAATCGAGCGGATCTTTGCGCAACGCTTGCAGAAGACCGCGCTCATCATGCTGCGCAAAATCCCCCTCCCGAAACCGGAGCGAACAGGCGTGCACTGGCATTTGTAAAATGCGGGACGTGAGGCTGCAGCGAAACGTCGCGGCCGGTACAGTCCCCTTGTAGGCAGCACTATTCTCAAGCGCGATCGTGCTGCACGACCGGGTCCACGAAGGTGATGTGCAACGTGATCGGCCCTCTGGAACCGTCGAGCAACACGCGAAGTCTGGTGCGCGTAGCACCGAACCCGAGAACGACTCCTTGCTTGCCGCTCAGACGCGGTCCAGCCGCTTCGCAAATGACTACACGCTCACCCACAGTCCAGTCGTGGAGCGTACTTTCACTGGCGCATGCCACTTTGAGTATCCCAGGACTTTACCCGTCCCAATTCCAACCACGCCGAAAGAGACACGCAGTTAAAGACTCGCATAATCGCGGTCCGACGCCTAGTCAAATGTTATGTGTACGGCGAGCTCTGCCCGGCGGTTCAGGGCCGGACTGGAATCCACCAGTTGGAGTACGAACCTCGCGAATGCTGGTCTACTTTGAATTGGAGGATCCTTTTTGCAGTGGCCTTTATCCATTGGTCTAGGAGGGCCTAACGGGGCAATGAGCTTCCTGTCCACCGTCGTGACGATATCCGCGACCGTGCTGTGGTCGGCATCGCGGTGGTGCTGTTCACGACGCATAACCATTCGGAGGTTGAGGACGATGACTGCCACAAAACTCTCGCGACCATTCCGTGAAAGAAATGCTCTCGAGCACCGGGACCGGGATCTGACGAAAGATCTTGCTCAGGAAATCGAGATCTGCACAGGCGACCGCGCGAAACGTTCGCCGATATGCACCGCTTCCTTGCCGTCAAGGGCTACCGAGAATTTCTGCCGGCTGCAGAAGGCTCGCGTAAAAAATCGTCGAAGACGCGCTGAACTTGGTCGCTCACGCGATACGCTCCTACGCGCTCGAGAGGCCGGCTCCATCCCCCGCGCCTTTCCGGACCGCGGCCGATTGTTCCGAGTGGCGCGACGCTCATGAAAACCTGCATACGCTGATAATCGGCGTCCTAGCCGAATTACGGGCTGTTCGGCGAGCCGCCGAGAACGACCCCACTATGTTGAGGAGTCTCGTTCGCGCCTACGTGCTGAACGAACTCATGCACACGGTCGTGGGATCGATTCCTACGATCGAAGGGTTCGACAAGATCCACAAGATCCTCCAGCTCTTTCGTGCTCGGGCTGCCGGCTTTCGCTTCCTCGAGATGCGGCAGGGCGAGCGGGCCGTTGCGGCAGGAGCTTGCGTACGTCGCCGATCAAGAGGAAGGATGGGCCTCCGGGTAGGCGATCGAGGTAAGGTCTGGCAACGGCGCTGGCCCAGACTTTGGGTTGGATGCGCTCTACGGCGGGCCCTAGGGGGGAGAAATACTGCAGGATGCCGACGATCAGAACGATCGAGTTCTTTTCAAAGACTTGATGGCGTGTCCAGAACGACATGGGGAAGCTCCTCATTCCGCCGGCTGAAGAGCGACGGGCATCGCTTCTTCTTCCGCTTCGCGAACGGTCATCCAGAGATTGTAGGCCATGATAACTGAGCCGATCAGGAACAACGCCCCGCCGGCCGCACGGATGATGTAGAAGGGATGCATCGCCTCGACGGTCTCGATGAAGGAATATTCGAGGAAGCCGAGCGA
>NZ_JADPKQ010000101.1:0-641 GCF_023074015.1 Bradyrhizobium sp. 142 | reverse complement strand
CGCCTCGCGACGGCAGCCCTTGCGTTTCACTAACCCTTCACCTCCATCAGGTTGGGTGGAAGACTTTCACTTCCGAGCTATTGAGCATGCCCGGCACACAACGAAGCCGCTGGCGCGGCATGTAGGGAGGCGTAGCAAGGATTGCCTCCTGTCTGAGAGGATTGCGGGTTTTCGAAGCCAAACCCTCAGACAGGAGGTTTTCCGATGGCTGAGATCAGCCCCACTTCGCCGCCGCGTGATCGAGGACATGACGGCGAAGCGTTTCGGCAAGCCCGTGCCGGGCATTTGGGCCGCGTAGAGCGGTGCGTCATGGGCGCGATCACGGCTTGCCGGACGGCTGTGCTCGGCGGCCACCTCGAGCAGTGCGATGACTGCGGCACCACACGCATTGCCTACAACTCCTGCCTTATGGGCAAAGCCGGTAATGGGGAGCTGGCAATCGCGATCACCGTATTTTCCTGTGTATTGCCGCTCTCGAGCTCTCCATTACAAGTCGCCCGTGCGGCCCGTTGGGTCGGCCACTGATGGCCGGTCACATACGGAGACGGACATGTTGGAGACGTACTTCTCGGCAGCGAAGATGCTGGGGCATCTGCGCAGCGGGCCGAGCGGGCCTTACCTTGACGGGTTTGCAGCGGCGC
>NZ_JADPKQ010000466.1:0-37148 GCF_023074015.1 Bradyrhizobium sp. 142 | reverse complement strand
CGCCGCCGACTTCCTGCTCAATTTGATCGCCTATAACCTGATCCGCATTCCCAAACTGCTTGCCGCTTAGCCTCCCTGCCCCAGGGGGCACCCAACACCAGGCTAGAAAATTACATCCAACTCCAAAGCGCCGTCCCAACAACGACCGGCCAAAATACAAAAACCCTCCAGCTCAGGGGTTTTTCAGCAAACTGCTAGAGCTGAATCCGAGTGTTTCGGCGCGCCACCACTTTGAAGACGACTTGCGGTGTCGGCTCCAATGAGCAACACTTGCCGCATTTCAGAGAAGTTATTTTTTGAGGGGGCATCATGCCTGAGATACTGGAAGTCGTGCTGTGGTGTGCCGCGCTCGCGACGTGGCTGATGCTTCTCTTCGCCTTCGTGGGCCATGCTTTGAAGCCGCTCTCGAAGAGCGTCCGCCGGGCGATCGAGGACGCGTTCAAGCTCAAGCTGAAGTGATGCCGGCTACGATGTCCGATCGAAACTGAAACGACCTGCGCCGGTGACGAAGATCAACATCGCGCCTCCCATGATCGAGATGTTCTTCAAAAAATTGTTGTATTGACCCATCTGCTGCGCACCGGCGGGATATTCCCAGTAGCGATGCGCAACAATCGTTGCCGCCAAAACGAACACGAAGGTCAGAACGGCGCAGTAGCGCGTACCGACGCCTAATATCAAACCAACGGATATCAATGCTTCCACTGCGATATTCACGATAGTGAAGAGCTCAGGTGCTGGAAGGTTCAGGGACCTGAAATAGCCGACCGAGCCGCTGAAGTTGGCTAGCGCTCCGTACGCGCTTCCGACGAATACCCAGGCAAGTAGAATACGGCCAATCAAGATCAGTACATCAGCTCTCCTTGTTGCGAACGCGTCGACTGCCAGCGACTGAAGATAGGATTTCACTGCTAGCCCCCTTGTTGTCCAGGACCGTCTGAACACTTCCACTGCCGAGAGCCAGCCTATCATGATTGGCGGATCACACGAAACGCTGTCACCGGCTCTCTGGCGCGTGCAAACGAAGCCGCTTCGTCAGAATTGGGTCCGTCTGAAATAGAGCTTCGCAGACTCGACAGGACGAGCCGCCACTGTCACTCTCAAGGGTCAGTGGACGTGACATACATTCGCGGCTGAGTGGATGTGGGCTGAGCGGATTTTGAATATCCCTAAGCTATCGCTTACGAATTAGTCGGTCGTTCGGCCATCATCCCTTCAAGCCGCTCCAGCTCCGCCGCTAGGTCGCGCTCGACGTCTGCCGCTCGGATCTCGATCACCCGATAGTCCCGCGCCTCCAGCCACACCCGCCGCGCCGCGCGGTCGGCGGCAATCGTTTCGCCCTCGCCCGGATTGACTAGCTCGATCGCGATCCGGTGCGGGAATGAGACGAAGTCCGGGATGTGTCGTCCGACTGGGGTCTGGCGCTTGAACTGGCCGGCAAAACGGCGGTCGCGGGTCAGCGATTGCCACAGCAGCCGCTCGGCGTCAGTCGGGTTGCGGCGGAGCAGGCGCGCCAGCCCGCGCACGGTGCTGCCGCTGTCGGACACACCACCGCCCTGCCCGTGCTCGGCCAGAAGCGCGCGCAGCCGCGTTGCCTGCTCGCCATCGAGCACGCCGCCCTTGGCGGGCCCTTTCCGTCCCTCCGCGATCGCCATCACCACGCCGTGCAGGGTGTGCATGTCCTGCTTGGTCGGGTCCATGCGGGTGAAGATGTTGCGCAGGTTCACCAGCATGGTGTCGCGCTTCTCGGCCGGCCGCAGGAATTCGACCTTGTCGAGCTCGCGGATGAGGTTCTCGAAGAAGGCCTGGATCTGATGCTGCGAGGCGCGCTCTGAACGCTCCGGCATGGCGTGCGGCAGCGCGCCCGACGTCATCAGCTTGAACCATTCGTAGCCGATTAGCAGCACGGCCTGGGCGAGGTTCAGCGAGGCAAAGCCCGGATTGACTGGAAAGGTGACGATGCGGTTGGCGAGGCCGACCTCCTCATTGGTCAGGCCCCAGCGCTCCCGGCCGAACAGGATGCCGGCCTTGCCCCCGGTCGCGATGTGCCCCGCCATCTCGGTCGCGGCCGCCTCCGGCCCGACCACCGGCTTGGCCTGGTCATGGGCGCGCGCGCTGGTGGCGAACAAGAGGTCGAGATCGGCGACGGCCTGCTCGACCGTGTCGAACAATTCGACCCCTTCCAGAATGTGGTCGGCGCCAGCCGCCGCACGCTGGGCGGCGATGTTGGGCCAGCCGTCGCGCGGGTTGACGATGCGCAAGGAGCTCAGGGCAAAGTTGCCCATGGCGCGCGCGGCCATGCCGATGTTCTCGCCGAGCTGCGGCTCGACCAGGATCACGATGGGACCATCGAGGGCGAGGCCCGCCTTGCTCTTGTCAGTCCCTGACATCTTGCTTTGCTTTCACGCTTTCTCTCAAGGCCTTGGAGCGGCCGCCTCAGGTTTTGATTCAAGCCGGCCACCCGGCCGGATGTCCCGCGCGCCTGTCGTTTGCCTGTCCTGACAAAATTCTCAAGGGAAATAACGGGTTGGATTCGACTTTTGAATCTCGCCTGAAGCTTCAGGGCGCCGCCTGCCGGAAGGCCGCTCCCCGCTGCCCATCTGCGGAAGCTGGATGAGCTAAAAGTGCATAATCCCTTGGCTTTCGCCCGCTGCGTCCCGGTGCTAAGAGGCGGCGGATATTCCCGTGGCGCGCCAATAGCGCCGTTCCCAAGAGGCTTCCCCGATCATGGCAAAAATCAAGGTGACCAACCCCGTCGTCGAGCTCGATGGCGACGAGATGACCCGGATCATCTGGCAGTACATCAAAGACAAGTTGATCAACCCGTTCCTCGATGTTGAGCTGATGTATTTCGACCTGGGGATGGAATACCGCGACCAGACCAACGATCAGGTCACCATCGACGCCGCCGAAGCCATCAAGAAGGTCGGCGTGGGCGTCAAGTGCGCCACCATCACCCCGGATGAGGCCCGGGTGAAGGAGTTTGGCCTCAAGCAGATGTGGAAGTCGCCGAACGGCACCATCCGCAACATTCTCGGCGGCTGCATCTTCCGCGAGCCGATCATCTGCAAGAACGTGCCGCGCCTGGTTCCCGGCTGGAGCAAGCCGATCATCATCGGCCGTCATGCCTATGGCGACCAGTACCGTGCCACCGACATCAAGTTCCCAGGCAAGGGCACGCTGTCGATGAAGTTCGTCGGCGAGGACGGCACCGTGATCGAGAAGGAGGTGTTCAAGGCGCCCGGCGCCGGCGTCGCCATGGAGATGTACAATCTCGACGACTCCATCATCGACTTCGCCCGCGCCTCGCTCAATTACGGCCTGCTGCGCAACTACCCGGTCTATCTCTCGACCAAGAACACCATCCTGAAAGTCTACGACGGCCGCTTCAAGGACATCTTCCAGGACATCTACGACCGCGAGTTCAAGACCGAATTCGAGGCCAAGGGCCTGACCTACGAGCACCGCCTGATCGACGACATGGTAGCCTCGGCGCTGAAATGGTCCGGCGGCTACGTCTGGGCCTGCAAGAACTACGACGGCGACGTGCAGTCCGACACCGTTGCGCAGGGCTACGGCTCGCTCGGCCTGATGACCTCGGTCCTCCTCACCCCCGATGGCCAGACGGTGGAAGCCGAAGCCGCCCACGGCACGGTGACCCGCCACTACCGCGAGCACCAGAAAGGCAAGGAGACCTCGACCAACTCGATCGCGTCGATCTTCGCCTGGACCCGCGGCCTCGCCCACCGCGCCAAGCTCGACAACAATCCGCAGCTCGCCAAGTTCGCGGACACGCTGGAGAAGGTCTGCGTCGACACGGTCGAAGAGGGCTACATGACCAAGGACCTCGCGCTGCTCGTCGGCGCCGACCAGCGCTGGCTCTCGACCACCGGCTTCCTCGATAAGGTCGCTCAGAACCTCGAGAAGACGCTGGCGGCGTAGGCCGTTTCCCACCCCGTCATTGCGAGCGGAGCGAAGCAATCCAGACTGTCTCCGCGGAGAGATTCTGGATTGCTTCGTCGCAAGGGCTCCTCGCAATGACGAGACCATTTGCCAAAGGAAGCGCCATGCCGACACTCAAGGCGTTGCGCTTGCAGTCTTCGCGCTGACCAGCCCTTCCGCGTTCGCCGCCTGCGCAAAGGTTGAAGCCGCTTAGCGGTCGGTGCCCTCGCGCTCCGCCTGCGCGAGCTCAGCCGCCGCCAGATCGCCGCTCTCTTCCAGCCGCGCTTTCGCAGTCTTATGGACGTGCGCGGCGAGCGTTGGCATGCGCGCGATCAGGGCGTGAAAGTCCTGGGCGTCGAGCACGAGCAGGCGCGTCTTGCGCGTCGCCGTCACTGTGCCGCTGCGCTTGGTCTTGTGCAGCAGCGCGATCTCGCCGAAGAAGGTGCCGTCCGCAAGCCGCACATGCTGGCTCGGCAGCGCGATCTCGACCTCGCCGGCGGTGATGAAATACATCGATGAGGCGGCGTCACCGCGTCGCACCAAGACCTCGCCCTGCTCGATGGTGCGGGCCCGAAGCAGCCGCATGATGTCGGCGATCTCCGCTGCCGACAAATGCGAGAACAGCGGCACTCGCGCCAGCATGCCCCAGGTGACGACGAAATCACGCCGCTTCAGCTCTTCGGCAAAGGCGGTGGAGATGATCGCGACTGGCAGCGCGATCATGGCAAAGCCCGCGATGATGGTGAACACGGAGACGAATTTTCCGAGCGCCGTCACCGGCACGACGTCGCCATAGCCGACGGTGCCGAGCGTCACGATCGCCCACCACATCGCCTGCGGAATGGTGCCGAGCTTGTCCGGCTGCACGTCACGCTCGATGGCGTAGAGCAGCGAGGCGAAGGTCAGTACCGCACCGATCAGGATGACGATGCAGCCGATCAGCGCCCGCCGCTCGGCATGCACGGCCGCGAGCAGCGAACGCATCGCCGGCGAATAGCGGATCAGCTTGAAGAACGGCAGCACGCCGAGCGCGGCCAGCGTCGCGTGCCTTCCCGACGCCAGCACGATTCCTGCGGGCAGGAACGCCAGCAGGTCGATGATGCCGAGCGCGGAGAAGGCGTAGGAGAGCCGGTCGGCGAGCGCCGAGCCCTTGCGCGGCGTGTGGCCCGCCACCGTCCAGAGCCGCGCGAGATATTCCAGCGCGAACACGACCACGGCCAGGATGGCGATGCCTGCGAACAGCGCGCCGAACTGCGCGTCCAGCTCCGGCACCGAGGCGAGGATCATCGCGACCACGTCGAGCACGATGACGCCGATGATCATCTGGATGAAGCGCGACCCGACTGAATAGGCCAAGGGATCGTGCTCCAGCAATTCGTAGAGGCGGTCCCTTAAGTCGGAATCGGCTGAGCCACGTCCTTGCGGAATGAGGCGCACGGCCTCACGCGCCTGCCATCGCTTTTTCGATTGCTGACAGCGCCGCTGCGGCATTGGCGCCGTCGGGGCCGCCGGCCTGCGCCATGTCCGGCCGGCCGCCGCCGCCCTTGCCGCCGAGCGCTTCGGAGGCGACGCGCACCAGGTTTACGGCGTTGAAGCGCGCGGTGAGGTCCGCGGTGACGCCGACCACGATTCCGGCCTTGCCGTCCTCGGTGACGCCGACGATAGCGACCACGCCGGAGCCGATCTGCTTCTTGCCGTCGTCGGCGAGGCCCTTGAGATCCTTCATCTCGATGCCCTCGACCGCACGCGCCATCAGCTTGACGTCGCCGATCTCGCGCACGCCGGTGGCCGCGCCGTTGCCGCTCGATGCGCCGCCGCCCATCGCGAGCTTCTTGCGGGCATCGGACAGCTCGCGCTCGAGCTTCTTGCGCTCCTCCATCAGCGCGGCAATGCGTGTCGGCACGTCGTCGATCGAGGTGCGCAGCTCGTTGGCCGCGGTCTTCGCCAGCGCCATGGTGTGGTTGGCATGCCGGCGTGCGTAATTGCCGGTCAGCGCCTCGATACGCCGAACGCCGGAGGCGACCGCGCTCTCGCCGGTCAGCGTGATCAGGCCGATGTCGCCGGTGCGCCTCACATGGGTGCCGCCGCAGAGCTCGACCGACCAGCCGAGCGCATTGGCGCCGCGCTCGCGCGCGGTCCGGCCCATCGAGACCACGCGGACCTCGTCGCCATATTTCTCGCCGAACAGCGCGCGGGCACCGGCCTCACGGGCTTCGTCCACGCCCATGACGCGGGTCGTGACCTCGTCGTTCTCCAGCACCACGTTGTTGGCGATGTCCTCGACGCGGGCGAGCTCTTCCGCCGTGATCGGCTTCGGATGCACGAAGTCGAAGCGCAGGCGGTCGGGCGCGACCAGCGAGCCGCGCTGGGCAATGTGGTCGCCGAGCACCTGGCGCAGCGCCTCGTGGATGAGATGGGTCGCCGAGTGATGGGCACGGATCGACGAGCGACGCCCATGGTCGACCTCGAGCTGCAGCGCGGTGCCGAGCTTCACTTCGCCGCTCTCCACGGTGCCGACGTGCACGAAGAGATCGCCGACCTTCTTCTGGGTGTCGGTGACACGGAATTTGATTCCACCCTCCCCTAGCAGCACGCCGGTATCGCCGACCTGACCGCCCGACTCCGCGTAAAACGGCGTCTGGTTCAGCAGCAGGGCGCCGGTCTCGCCGGCCTTGAGGCTGCCCGCTTCCCTGCCGTCCTTCACCAGCGCCGAGATCACACCTTCGGCGCTCTCGGTCTCGTAGCCCAGGAATTCGGTGGCCCCGAGCTTTTCGCGCAGTGGGAACCAGATCGCTTCGGAAGCCGCTTCGCCCGAGCCCTTCCAGGACTCGCGCGCCTTGGCCTTTTGATGGTCCATCGCGTCGGTGAAGGCGGACTGATCGACGCTAATGCCGCGCGACTTCAGCGCGTCCTGCGTCAGATCCAGCGGGAAACCGTAGGTATCGTAGAGCGTGAAGGCGACGTCGCCGTCGAACATATCGCCCTTCTTCAAGGACGCGCTCTTCTCGTCGAGAATGGCAAGGCCGCGGACCAGCGTCTTGCGGAAGCGGGTCTCTTCCAGTCGCAGCGTTTCCTCGATCAGGTTTTCCGCGCGCACCAGCTCCGGATAGGCCTGGCCCATCTCACGCACCAGCGCCCAGACCAGCCGATGCATCAGCGGGTCTTTCGCACCCAGCAGCTGCGCATGGCGCATCGCACGGCGCATGATCCGGCGCAGCACATAGCCGCGGCCCTCGTTCGAGGGCAGCACGCCGTCGGAAACGAGGAAGGCCGAGGAACGTAAGTGATCGGCGATGACGCGGAACGAGGCGACGGTCTGCTCGTTCGGTCCGCTTCCGAGCGCGGACGCGGTCGCATCGATCAGGTGACGGAACAGGTCGGTCTCGAACACGCTATCGACGCCCTGCATGATGCAGGCCATGCGCTCCAGACCCATGCCGGTGTCGATCGAGGGACGCGGCAGCGGCACGCGCTCCTCCTTCGTCACCTGCTCATATTGCATGAACACCAGGTTCCAGAATTCGAGGAAGCGGTCGCCGTCCTCTTCCGGAGAGCCCGGCGGACCGCCCCAGATGTGCTCGCCGCGGTCGATGAAGATCTCCGAGCACGGGCCGCACGGACCGGTGTCGCCCATCGCCCAGAAATTGTCCGAGGTCGGGATGCGGGTGATGCGGTCGTCGGAGAAGCCGGCGATCTTCTTCCAGAGACCAGCCGCCTCGTCGTCGGTGTGATAGACGGTGACGAGCAGCTTGTCTTTCTTGAGCCCGAATTCCTTGGTGATCAGCTTCCAGGCAAGCTCGATCGCGCGCTCCTTGAAGTAGTCGCCGAACGAGAAATTGCCGAGCATCTCGAAGAAGGTGAGATGGCGCGCGGTGTAGCCGACATTGTCGAGGTCGTTGTGCTTGCCGCCGGCGCGCACGCACTTCTGCGACGTGGTAGCGCGCTGATAGGGCCGCTTCTCCATGCCGGTGAAGACATTCTTGAACTGCACCATGCCGGCATTGGTGAACATCAATGTCGGATCGTTGCGCGGCACCAATGGCGAGGACGACACGATCTCGTGGCCGTTCTCGGCAAAAAAGTTCAGAAAGGTCGACCTGATCTCGTTGACGCCGCTCATGTTCATCCAATCGGGTGGGCTTCGGCCCGCGACACGCCCTCCAAACCGAAAGATTAGGCTGATATCTGCGGACAGAAGCGCTTTTAGACAAGGCCAGCTTCGCTGTCCAGAAACTGTGCAGAGAGATCAGAGGGTTGCCGCAGGCGCGCAATCCCGTTGCAATCCCGTTGAAAGCCGCTGGACCCGCGTTGACAGGCTTGGCCGGCCTGTGGTCTTTACCTATCTGTATGGTACGGCCACGTCGGGAGAGACCGGCTTCATTGCCGGCGCCGAAGGAGCAACCGCCCCGGAAACTCTCAGGCAAACGGACCGCGTGGCTTTGACAGCATCTGGAAAGAGGCGCCGACGGGCTTAAACCCGGGTGGCACCCGCCGACGGGATAATACTCTCAGGCACAGCGACAGATGGGGCTTCGACTGGTGTCCATCGGGGAATCCTCCCCGGGGAACCGCCGAGGGCCCCTGTGATGCTAGCGCGCGACGACCAAGATTCCCTGCAACGTACCCCCCTTCACGGGCTGCACGTGTCCCTCGGCGGCAAGATGGTGCCGTTCGCCGGCTATGACATGCCCGTGCAATATCCCGCGGGCGTGCTGAAGGAGCATCTCCATACCCGCAGCTCCGCCGGCCTGTTCGACGTCTCCCATATGGGCCAGATCGCGCTCCGGCCGAAGTCGGGCAAGGTCGAAGGCGCCGCCCGCGCGCTGGAGCGGCTGGTGCCGCAGGACATCGTTGCAGTTGCGCCGGGACGGCAGCGCTACGCCCAGTTCACCAATGCGGATGGCGGCATTCTGGACGATCTGATGGTCGCCAATTTCGGCGATCACCTGTTCCTGGTCGTCAACGCCGCCTGCAAGGCCGAGGACGAAGCGCATCTGCGCGCGCACCTCTCGGATGACTGCATCATCGATTCGCTGACCGAACGCGCGCTGATCGCACTCCAGGGCCCGAAGGCGGAAGCCGTGCTGGCGAGACTTTGTGCAGAGGCGCCCAGCATGAAGTTCATGGATGCCGGCCCCCACAAGGTGGACGGCATCGCCTGTTTCGTCTCCCGCTCCGGCTACACCGGCGAGGACGGTTTTGAAATTTCGGTTCCCGCGGGCGACGCCGAGCGGCTGGCCAAGACGCTGCTCGACAATCCGGACGTGCTGCCGATCGGGCTCGGCGCCCGCGACAGCCTGCGGCTGGAAGCCGGGCTCTGTCTCTATGGCCACGACATCGACACCGACACCACGCCGGTCGAGGCGGCGCTGGAATGGTCGGTGCAGAAGAGCCGCCGCACGGGCGGCGCCCGCGCCGGTGGCTTTCCCGGCGCAGAGAAGATTCTGGCCCATTTCGATCACGGCGCAAGCCGCCGCCGCGTCGGCCTGCGACCTGAGGGCCGTGCGCCGGTGCGCGAGGGCGCGCTGCTGTTTGCGGATGCGACCGGCTATCGGCCGATCGGAAAGGTCACCTCGGGCGGCTTCGGCCCGAGCCTGAATGCGCCGGTGGCGATGGGCTACGTGCCCACTGCCCTGAGCGCGCTCGATACAAAACTGTTCGCCGAGGTGCGCGGCCAGCGATTGCCGCTAGCCGTCGCCGCCATGCCTTTCGTGAAAAACACCTACAAACGCTGAGGATCGAAAATGACCACGACGCTGTACACCTCCGACCATGAATGGCTGGCCATCGACGGCGACGTCGCCACCGTCGGGATCACCGACTACGCGCAGTCGCAGCTCGGCGACGTTGTCTTCGTCGAACTGCCCAAGGTCGGCCGCACGCTGAAAAAGGCGGAAGCTGCCGCCGTCGTGGAATCGGTGAAAGCCGCCTCCGACGTCTACGCGCCGATCTCCGGCGAGGTGCTCGAGGTGAACGAGGCCGTCGTGGCAGAGCCGGCACTGGTCAATTCGGACGCAAGCGGCAAAGCCTGGTTCTTCAAGATCAGGATTGCCGACAAGAGCGAACTCGGCGGCCTCATGGATGAAGCCGCCTACAAGGCGCACACGGCTTAGAGAGCGATGGAGCAAGCGATGACCGCGCACCGCAAATCCAACGGCGACACCGCCGCCACCTTCGTTCGCCGCCATATCGGCCCGTCGGCGCGCGATGTCGCTTCGATGCTGGACGCCGTCGGCGCTAAAAGCGTCGACGCGCTGATGGCGGAGACGCTGCCCGCCTCGATCCGGCAGGCCGCGCCGCTCGATCTCGGCAATGCCTTGAGCGAGACCGAGGCGATCGCGCATATGGGCGAGCTCGCCGCGCAAAACCAGGTCTTCACCTCGCTGATCGGCCAGGGCTATTCCGGCACGATCTTGCCCGCGGTGATCCAGCGCAACATTCTGGAAAACCCAGCCTGGTACACGGCCTATACTCCTTACCAACCCGAGATCAGCCAGGGCCGGCTGGAGGCGCTGCTCAACTTCCAGACCATGATCTGCGACCTCACCGGGCTTGACGTCGCCAACGCCTCGCTGCTCGACGAGGCCACCGCGGCCGCCGAAGCGATGGCGCTCGCTGAGCGGCACTCGCGCGTCGAAGCAAAAGCGTTCTTCGTCGACAAGGACGTGCATCCGCAGACGCTCGCGGTGATGCGCACCCGCGCCGAGCCGCTCGGCTGGAGCCTGATCGTCGGCGATCCCCTCATCGATCTCGACAACACGGACGTGCTGGGTGCGCTACTGCAATATCCCGGCAGCTCGGGAGCGGTGCGCGACCTCAGGCCCGCGATCGCGGCGCTGAAGGCCAAGGGCGCACTCGCGATCGTTGCCGCCGATCTGCTGGCGCTGACACTGCTCGCCTCGCCTGGCGAGCTCGGGGCCGACATCGCGATCGGCTCGGCGCAGCGCTTCGGCGTTCCCATGGGCTATGGCGGCCCGCATGCGGCCTATATGGCGGTGCGCGATGCGCTGAAACGCTCGCTACCCGGCCGCATCGTCGGCCTCTCCGTGGATTCGCGCGGCATGCCGGCCTATCGCCTCGCGCTCCAGACCCGCGAGCAGCACATCCGCCGCGAGAAGGCGACCTCCAACATCTGCACCGCGCAGGTGCTGCTCGCCGTGATCGCCTCGATGTATGCGGTCTATCACGGCCCCGAAGGGCTGACCCAGATCGCGCGCAATGTGCATCGCCGCGCGGCGGTGCTCGCTAGCGGCCTGCGCAAGCTCGGTTTCGCGCTGCAGTCCGACAGCTTCTTTGACACGGTGACGGTCGACCCCGGCGCCAAGCGCGACGAGATCGTCGCGCGCGCGACCGCCGAAAAGATCAATTTCGGCCTTGGCGATGGCGCCTTGCGCATCGCGCTGGACGAGACCACGACGCCAGCGACTGTCGAAGCGGTGTGGCGCGCGTTCGGCGGCAAGCTTGCGTATGCCGAGATCGACGCGATCACGCGCGAGGCGCTGCCGGACGCGCTGAAGCGCGCGACCTCCTTTCTCACCCATCCGGTGTTCCACGCGCATCGCTCGGAGACCGAGATGCTGCGCTACATGCGCAAACTCTCGGACCGCGACCTCGCGCTCGACCGTGCGATGATTCCGCTCGGGTCCTGCACCATGAAGCTGAACGCGACCACCGAGATGATGCCGCTGACCTGGCCGGAATTCGGCTCATTGCACCCCTTCGCACCGCGCGAGCAGGCCAGGGGCTATCACGCGCTGTTCACGCGGCTGGAAAAATGGCTGTGCGACATCACTGGCTATGACGCGATCTCGCTGCAGCCGAACTCCGGCGCGCAGGGCGAATATGCCGGCCTGCTTGCGATCCGCGGCCATCACGCCGCGCGCGGCGAGGCGCATCGCAAGATCTGCCTGATCCCCTCCTCCGCCCACGGCACCAACCCGGCCTCCGCCGCGATGGTCGGCATGGACGTGGTGGTGGTCGCCTGCGAGAAGAACGGCGACGTCGACGTCAATGATCTCCGCGCCAAGGCGGAGAAACACTCCAACGATCTCGCCGCTGTCATGATCACCTATCCCTCGACCCACGGCGTGTTCGAGGAGCACATTCGCGAGATCTGCGACATCGTCCACGGCCATGGCGGCCAGGTCTATCTCGACGGCGCGAACCTCAACGCGCAAGTCGGTCTCTCCAGGCCCGGCGACTACGGCGCCGATGTCAGCCATCTCAATTTGCACAAGACCTTCTGCATCCCGCACGGCGGCGGCGGCCCCGGCATGGGCCCGATCGGCGTGCGGGCGCATCTCGCCCCGTTCCTGCCAGGTCATCCGGCGACAAAGGTTGATGTGCCAGTCGGCCCGGTCTCCGCCGCGCCGTTCGGCTCGGCCTCGATCCTCACCATCTCCTACATCTACATCCTGATGATGGGCGGCGAAGGATTGAAGCGCGCCACCGAGATCGCGATTCTCAACGCCAACTATGTCGCGGCACGGCTCGATGCGCACTTCCCGGTGCTCTACAAGAACGAGAAGGGCCGGGTCGCGCATGAATGCATCGTCGACCCACGCGCGCTGAAGAACACGTCCGGCGTCACCGTCGACGACATCGCAAAGCGGCTGATCGACTACGGCTTCCACGCTCCCACCATGAGCTTTCCGGTGCCGGGCACACTGATGATCGAGCCGACCGAGTCGGAATCCAAGGCCGAGCTCGATCGCTTCTGCGATGCCATGATCGCGATCCGCAAGGAAATCGCCGAGATCGAAGCCGGCCGGTTCAAGATCGAGGCCTCGCCGCTGCGCCACGCCCCGCACACCGTGCACGACATCGCCGATGACGATTGGAATCGCGCCTACACCCGCACTGAGGGCTGCTTCCCCGCGGGCACCTCGCGCACTGACAAATACTGGTCGCCGGTGGGACGCGTCGACAACGTCTATGGCGACCGCAATCTGGTGTGCTCGTGCCCGCCGGTGAGCGATTACGCCGAGGCGGCGGAGTAATCGATTAGTAGGGTGGATTAGCCCGCGGCTGCCGAAGCGCAGTTCGCTGGGCGTGAGCCCACCGGCTGATCCGTCGGCATTGGAGAGAGAGCTGGTGGGTTACGCTGCGCTAACCCATCTACCGTCCTGCCTCAAGGCGCCACCAACGAACGGCTTTGCGCATCCCAGCGCCACAGCCGCTCGTTGGTCAGTTCGGTGCCGCCCCACCAGCGACGCATCGGGTTGTGGCGGGCGAAATCGTCCTCGCCGGCGACAACCGCTCGCCCAAGCTCAGTCAAAGCGACCTGGCTCTTGCTGTAGCGGTGATAACGAGCCGTTTCGTCCTTTTCAAACGGCGGCTCGCCCAGTCCGAAAATCAGCGGCGCTGGGCACTGGGCCAAATCGTCCATCAATTCGCCGGCCTCGCTCTCATTGAACATTTCTCGATGCCGCGCTGCCGCGCGCGCCACCTGAGGGTCGGTGCAGCCGTCTTCGATGTAGTCCAGCATGGCCATTTCGCTCACGCCAAGGCCTGTTGACACGTCAGGTAGCTCCTCGAGCGGAGCGATAGGGCCGGCCGCAGTCGAGGAAAGAGCGCCAGATCCTTCATCAAGAGATCGAGACGGGGCCCGGGCGTCGGCGCGCACCAGGCCTGCCAAGTGCGGCTCGCTAGTGCCAGGTGATTGTCCGTGACTTTGAAGGCCGGCAGCTTCCATTTTGCCACGGATTCCGCGCGGTAGTTCGCAACCGCATCATCCGTATGCATCAGGCTCAGCTTCGTCGTGATCTCCTTGTAGGGGCGAAGCAGGTCAAGCAGCCAGACAAGCACGAGCTGATCGTTTGCTTGCGGATCGACCCACACTTCGATCGAGTCGAACTTCGCGCAGAGCTCGAAAAGGCTGACATCTCGTGTGCCGAAACCATTCAACGAGCACCGGGGAGCGTCATCAAGCCAGTGATCGCCGGGATTGCAGTGCTTCGCCGAACGCGGCTCCAGCCCCATGAGAAGATGCTCCGCGGAGGGCAGACTGTCGCAAACGAAGCGCAGAGAAAAGCCGAGAGTGAGGTTCGCTAAACGTGTTGGCTGCAATTGAAGTGGCGCTCGATCATTCGTCGCCAGGATCAAATGTGACATGGCCGTCCTCTGAACGCCCTTACTTTTTCTTCGGAAGAGAATCCCAGCGTAGCGAGAGAATTGCGCCAATTCTGGCGATCGATCCGAGCCCTTGCAGGACGATCATCATCAGGATGGAATATCTGCGCGTGCGTTTGGCGTGTTGCGTTTGAACAATAAGCATGACCACCCATCAACTCATGAACTGATGCAAAATATCAGCAACCGAAGCCTAGGCCCCGCCCCGGCCCCAAGATGCAACCAGTGAATGTATCTGAGCCAAGAGCCGCCCAAAACGAAACAGGCGCCGAAGACGTCGGCAACTCAACGTCCTCAGCGCCCGCTCCTCGCGAAAACTCTACTGTTAAGGCTTACTCGTCAGCCGGCTCGTCGCCGTCGGCGTCGCGCTCGGGGGTGCCGGCCAGAATCTGCTCGGCGATCAGGCCGGAGTTCTGACGGATCGCGGTCTCGATCTTGGCGGTGATGTCCGGATTGGCCTTCAGGAACGCTTTCGAATTCTCGCGGCCCTGGCCGAGACGCTGGCTGTCATAGGAGAACCAGGCGCCGGACTTTTCGACGATGCCGGCCTTGACGCCGAGATCGAGGATCTCGCCCATCTTGGAGACGCCCTCGCCGTACATGATGTCGAATTCGACCTGCTTGAACGGCGGCGCCAGCTTGTTCTTCACCACCTTGACGCGCGTGGTGTTGCCGACCACCTCGTCGCGCTCCTTGATCGCGCCGATGCGGCGGATGTCGAGGCGGACGGAGGCATAGAATTTCAGCGCGTTGCCGCCGGTCGTGGTTTCCGGCGAGCCGTACATCACACCGATCTTCATGCGGATCTGGTTGATGAAGATCACCATGGTGTTCGATTTGTTGATCGAGGCCGTCAGCTTGCGCAGCGCCTGGCTCATCAGGCGGGCCTGGAGGCCCGGCAGCGCATCGCCCATCTCGCCCTCGAGCTCGGCCTTCGGCACCAGCGCCGCGACCGAATCGATCACCAGCACGTCGACCGCACCGGAGCGCACCAGCGTGTCGCAGATTTCCAGCGCCTGCTCGCCGGTGTCGGGCTGGGAGATCAGGAGCTCGTCGATGTTGACACCGAGCTTGCGCGCATAGACCGGGTCGAGCGCGTGCTCGGCGTCGATGAAGGCGCAGATGCCGCCCTTCTTCTGCGCTTCCGCCACCGTGTGCAGCGCCAGCGTGGTCTTGCCCGACGATTCCGGCCCGTAGATTTCCACGACGCGTCCCTTCGGCAACCCGCCGATGCCGAGCGCGATGTCGAGCCCGAGCGATCCGGAGGACACCGCCTCGACATCCATCGACCGGTCGTTCTTGCCGAGCTTCATCACCGAGCCCTTGCCGAACTGACGCTCGATCTGGGAGAGCGCAGCGGCCAGAGCTTTACTCTTGTCCATGGAAGATCCTTCGACGATACGCAGGGCAGTGGTGGACATTGGGTCGTGCTCCTTATGGCGAGGATTCGCTAGAGGGACAAACGGTGGGTGGGGCGGGCCGGCGATAAAAACAATGTACCCCATTTGTTCTTGGTTCGCAATATGTTCTTTTATGGGGCGCGCCGGCCTGCTTCCGACTTCGGTGGCCTAAGTTGAATTTCAAAGTGGCCTAGGTTGGTTTTGGACCTGCATCTTTCCAGTGGCCGCTTTCGCGCTGATGACGTCCGCTTGATCGTCACCGATCTGGGCAGTGTCTTGTTCGGCTAGACCGCTCGCCTCCGGCACAACGTGGCCGGAGAGAGCCGTGCCCAAGTTGAATTTTGGCTTGTTCCAGTTCGATGTGTTTTGGAACCAAGCGGCGCACGCGGGCATAATAGGATCGAGGTTTCAATTCCTACGGTTGATCCGCATCCACAGGCTAGCCATGACGCATCGTCGCCGGTTCAAACAGAGTTCCCCCCTCGAAGAACGCTTGGCCGAAGAAGCCGAACGGCTGAGACAGGAAGCCTGGAAGCTGCCCCCCGGCTCCCTGCGGGAAACCCTCCTCCGCAAGGCCAGGCAGGACGAGACCACGGCTCATATCGCCGAGTGGCTGACCTCACCCGGGTTGCAGCCGCCCAAGCCATAGACCGGGCTCACGGGCTGCCTCGGTTGGTCTTCCCCCGTTCGAAGACCGCGACTGCGGACCAAGTACCTAATACCCATTCGTCGCCAACCGCGGGGGCCGAAACCGGCCGCAGCTTTGCATGGGGTTGTTTCGATATTTTTGAACCCTGGCGGCGACCAAACCTGCTCGCGCGGATCCGCGCTCGGGGCCGCATCGTCGCTGTTCGTCGTGCCGGTCTAGATCAGCGCCAACAGCACGATGCCGATCACCAGCACCACGAAGCCAGCCGCCGTCGCGGCGGCGAATGACCGCTCTACATTATCCATGATGCCACCCCGTTGTCGGCGCACCACGTTTCCCCCATGGCTTCGCCGAACGGACGGAATTTCGCCGACGGGTGTGTCGTAAGTTGTGCAATCGGGTGTTCGAATTGGGACGTTGGAGCGCCTCAAAAAGCTCCCTTCCTTCACCCACGCGGCGCCATACTCGGTCGACGCGCGCACCGCTCTCTGTGGTTCGGTCGGCGTGCTTGTCAGGCTGTCGTAAGCTGCGCCAGCTACGATGGTCCGGCTTATGGTGTTGCAAGCCCAGCACCTCAGCCTCCAACAACCTCTCGCCCCGCTTGGCTCTCCCCAAGCGGGGTTTTTTCGTTTCCGCAACCTGCTCAGCCGGTCCCCTCTTCCCGCGTCAGCCGCAGCGCGAACGCGCGGATCGCGGGCGCCGCCAGCAGCACGATGGGCAGCATCGCCGCCCATGCAACCAGCCACGAGATTGTCCAATGTTGAACGAAGAGCATCGCGCTTTGCGCCGGAAAGCTGGCAATCCCCGCCGCGATCAGCGAGGTCAGGCCGGACTGGATGACGCCGAAGACGAAATGACTGTAGCGACGGGGAATGCCGAGCATGATGCGCCCATGTTGCCTTCGCCTATCTGGCAAGCAAGGCATGTGCCGTGGATCGCAGGAGGGCGGCTTGGTCACCGGCTTGCGGTCATTCCCTCTGCGCGATGGGAACCGCGGTTTTAGCGATTCACCCACCGAACCTGTCCGTGGTTCTCCGACCATGAACAGAGTTCCTGGGCCATCTGCCCGAGTTGCGGTGGAACGCGTCGGCAGGGACTTGGCCGCTGGCGACGACGGCTCCAGGCGCGCCGCAAGCTTTCCGCTCCCGCGTCTTTCGGAATCCGATTTCGTTTGTTGCGAGCCGCGCGTATTTTCGAGATTTTCGTGAATTATCCTAGGCTTACCGGAAGATTTCACTTGTCGGCGGAATATGTGATGCCCAACATGTTTCCGGTCATGGAAAGATGAATCGTGGAGGTGACCATGAATCACAGGGGCATCGACTTCACCGTTGCCAAAACGGCGATTCCGGGTGTCTGGCAGTGGCAGTTCTGCATCGGCGACCAGGTCAAGAGCGGCAAGACCGAGACCAAGATCGACCTGTTGGCGATCCGGCGGGTGCAGTTGCGCATCGATCGGGAGTTGAAAGCGCTGGCACGGAAAACCGCCTGAACCGGCGGACCGGCGGCTTTCAGGTCGATTTTTAGCGCGGCGTGGCTTGCTTGGGCTCGCAGGCAGCCGCCATGGGCGGCCATTCCGTAGACGCCCGGAATTGATCTGCCGGCCATTTGGGATTGGATTGAACGCCTCGTGGCTTGGGGGCAGGCCATTACGCGACCGGTGCCAGCCATGCCGCATTATTTCTTTCGAATCCGGAACGGCCGCTATTCCGGTTGTGCCGAGCATGCGACGGAATTTGCCGATCGCGATTCGGCCTGGAAGGAGATGACCAGCGTCTGCGCCGACATGGCCGCGGGCATCTCCCGCAAGCTCCAGGAAAACTCGGAGTGGCATATGGAGCTGCTCGACGAAGCCAAAGAGCCCGTGTTCCGGATCCGTATCGTCGCCGAGACCTTCGAGTAGGTCTTTGTCTCCGAGCCTGGCCTAGTCGGCGCTGGGAAGCCGCCGCATGGTGAATTCGATCTCGCCGCCAGGCAATTCGCGCCAGTGTTCGACTTCGCTCATATAACCAGCCTTGGGGTAGCGGGCGAAGAAGGCCTGCGCTCTTGCGCGCGCCGCCGGGCGGGGCAAGGTGAAGGTTTCACGCAAATAGCCGTCGCCGCTCTGTTCGGCTGGCTTACCGCCCGCCTTGCGCTGGCGCGCCATCCGCTTGGCGAGATCCCGCGGCAGATCGGCCATGTGATGCCTCCTCAACGCAACACTCTCTCGGGAATGTAGGAAGCAGGCGGGCCGAACAGGAGTCCCGAGTGGAGGCGCAAGCCGCCTCCGCCCGTGATCGTTCAGTTAGCGGCTGTGCCGGTCTTGGTCTTCTTGGGCGCACCGGTTGCAGCCGATGCCTTCGGCGCCGGCTGCTTTGGCGGATCGGAGCGCATGCCGCCCCAGGGATCGTTGGACGCCTTGGTGTCCGGAATCTTCTTCAGCGTTTCCTTGTAGGCCTTTTCACGTTCGGCCTCGGCCGCCTTCTCCTCCGGGGTCTTGCTCGGACCATCCTGCAGCAGGTTGATATTGGGCATTTGCGCATAGGCCGGTCCGGCCAGCACGGCAAGCACCGCAGCCATACGGAAAAGCTTCATCATTCGCTCCTTGATCATCCATAGAAGGGCGGATCGCCCCGCGCCCTGTCGTCCCTGTTCAACCCCGGTCGCGACCTTGGGGTCGCTCGGGGCCGCTAGAGCCGGTCCGATCTGCACGATTTCGGCGCATTCAGCCAGTCGTCCCAGATCGGGCCGCATTTGGTGCACCCGTTCAGCACAAGGCCGAGCGCGGCCAGACAAACGACCAGGACACATCGACGCAACATCGTCCACCCCATTCCCAAGCGCGGCATCATAGAGGGCGAAGTCAGGCATTTTCAAGCCGACGGGACTTCAAGCCGACGGGAGACCGGGTGACTTTGCCGCGCCGATGCGCGCAGTATGGCCGAAACATCCGGCAACAATGGAGGACAACGACAGCATGCCATCGCAGCCAGAAGCGGAGTTCGGCATCGCCGACGCCAGACGGATCCTCGGCGAGGTCTTTGCGCCCTGGGTCCAGGATCTCAACCTCTCCGTCGAGCGCATCGAGCACGCCCCGCCGTCCGATGAACCGGACTGGCAGCCGGGCGCATTGCTGCGCTTGGCGTTTTCGGAGCGGCTGTGCCGCCACGGCGGCGTGGTGTGCGGCCAGGCGCTGATGGCACTGGCCGATACCGCCATGGTGATCGCACTTCTGGCCGCCAATCGCGGCTACCGTCCGATGACAACGGTCGACCAGACCACGCATTTCATGCGCGCCGTCTCCTCGTCCGACGTGCTGGCCGACGCGCGCGTGGTGCGCCTCGGGCGCACCATGAGCTTCGGCCGCGTCACCCTGCTCTCCGCCACCGACAACAAGCCGGTGGCCATGGTGTCGAGCGCGTTCGCGATGCTGCCGGGACAAGCATGATCCCGAAGGCCGAGAGCCGCATCAGCGCAAAGCGCACTGCGGCTCTCGATGAAGCGTACGGGCCTGCGGGGTTACTTGCCGAGCACTTCGTCGGCCGCGGTGACGATGCTGACCGTTGGGTTCTTCCCGCAATAGGTGCCGAACTGCTTGGCATTCTCGACGAACACGTCGGTGTCGATGATCGCGTTATCCTCGTCACCCTTGTACCAGCCGTCCATCCAGGTCAGCACCAGCTTGATGGTGTCGTCGCCGCTCTCGAGAAACTGTTTGCAGCTCATGGTCGAGAGATCGAGCTTGGTGGCGTTGGCGGGAATGGACGACAGCGAAAGAGCTGCGGCGAACAGAATCGAAAGAATGGTCTTCATCAATATCTCCATCGGCGCGCGGCGCCATAAAGGAAAGGCTCGCGGCAAAAGTCGGCGTAGAGACGCTCCGCTTCAATTTCGTAAACGAAGTCTGAAGCGCGGTGCAAGTAGCGGCAGTATTGAGTTTAGTTCAAGGTAATTTCTATGCACTATTTCACAATCATCGCTATGGATTAACGCGGATGATCGAAAAGCGTACGGCACAGCGGCACCGGGTCTTCAAGGGTGGCACGATTGCCTTTGAAAATAGTGGTTTTGCGTGCACGGTGCGAAACATGTCGGCGAGCGGCGCCGCAATCGATCTCGAAAACCCTGTCACGTTGCCGCAATCGTTCACGCTGTCGATTTCACGCGACAATTTCGTGCGAGATTGTCGGCCGGTGTGGCGCAACGACAGGCGCGTCGGCCTCGCCTTCGTATAGTCATGCACATGATGTGAATGAACGTTCGCATCGTGCACTGATGCAGCATCATGCTTGCCCGATATGGCAGCGCCCGTTGTACCGAAGGCGGCATCGCGGCGGATATCGCAGGCGGATCGTTACGGCCCGCCAAGCTTTATTTCGGCTTCTTCGTGGGTTCGCCCGGGCGGGCTCCGCCCCACGGATCATACTTATCCTTGGGCTCGGGAATGCGCTCGAGCGCCGCCTTGTAGGCCTTTTCGTCAACCTTGGGCTTGTTGTCCGGCTTGGCCACGGCCTCATTGGGCTGGCGCCTGCCGCCGCCCATCTGCGCCTGCGCCGAGACGGCCGTCAGCGCCAGCACGGCCGCCGCTATGATCAAAATTCTCATTGGCGCAATCCCCCTCGTCCGGGGTATAAATTAGCCCGCAATCCCCGTAATAGCCAATGCTGCGGCGTCACCGACTTCAGCAAATGTTGATCGGACGGGACTTCGCCGGATCGCATTCCTGCCTATCTGATGGCCCGCAGGGGACCTTCACGAATGTTGCGAATCATTGCTCATGCGGCGCTGCTCGCCGGCGCGCTTGCGCTTGGCGGCTGCGGCTTTGCCGACAGCCGGGCGCCGGTGCCCGAATTCATGCGCATCAAGGAGGCCGAACAGCCGCCGCCCGAACAGCCCCCGGACGTCAAACGCGTGGTCCGCGAACAGATCGACGTGGTCTTTCTCACGACGTCCTACCCTCGCGAAGTGCAGGTCGCCCTGCCCCATCACGAGGTCCGCGGACCGGGCTGGACCGCCTGCGTCCGCGCGCAGCTCACCTCCGCGACCGGAACGGCGCTCGGCCCCCAGACCTACATCGTGACGATCGCTGGCGGAAAGGTGATCGACCGCCGACGCGCGGAGGCCGAGGACATCTGCGGGACGGAAACCTACGAGCCGATCTAGGAACAATTGCCACGACGAGGGCCCGGTTCCGGGAGAAACCTGCAGATCCGCCGGAACGATCGCCGCCTCCCCTTCTTGTTACCGCCGTGGGCAGTTTCCGAGGAGGACAGGATGAGGATATTCACGATTGCGCTGCTGGCCGGCGCCGGCGCCCTCGCCGCGGCGAGCGAAGCGGAGGCCGCCGACATCTACACGACCAGCGAATACACCAGTCCCGATCTCATTCAGGAGGTCCGGCTCGTCTGCGACGACGCCGGCAACTGCTATCGCACCCGCGGCGGCTCGCGCGTGATCGTGCGCGACTCCTATAACACCATGCCGCGCGAGCGCTACTACGAGCGCCGCACCTATCGCGACTGGGACGACGGCCCACGCGCCGGCGTCGGCATTCGCACGCCCGGCGTCAGCGTGGGCGTCGGTGTCGGCGATCGCTGGTAATCGATAAGACTCGAGGAATGGGACCGGACGAGACAGCTCGCCCGGTCCTGTCCATGTCAGGTTTCGAGAGGATCGGCGGGCGTCACGGCGCGCGTCGACGACGGAAGCTGCACGATGAAGCGTGCGAGCACCATGCCGGCACACATCGCGGCGACGAAGATGACGGCTGAGATCGAGCCGAACCCAAGCGCGGTCAGCGCCGGTCCAGGACAGAAGCCCGCCAGCCCCCAGCCGATGCCGAAAATGGCGGGGCCCACTACAATCTTCGGATCGATGTCTTTTCGCGTCGGAACATAAAAACGTTCGGCGAAGAATGGTCGCGCAAGCTTCGAGACCCGGTTGAAGCCGACGAAGGTGGCGGCAATCGCGCCGGCCATCACGAAAGCGAGGCTGGCGTCCCAGGTCCCTGCGGGAATGCCGCCGACGTCCAGAAAGTTAAGCACCTTTGCCGGGTTCGACATGCCCGAGACGATGAGCCCGAGGCCGAAGATCAGGCCGACTGCGAATTGAACGAATATTGCCATCGCCGTCAGCTCCAGTGCCGCTTCACGAACACGGTGGCTATCGCCATTGCCATGAACGTGACGGTCGCGACCAGCGAGCGCACCGAAAGCCGCGACAGGCCGCAGACACCATGGCCGGACGTGCAGCCGCTGCCCCACACCGTGCCGAACCCAGTGAGCAATCCGGCCACAATCAGGACCGGCGTTCCGGCCTCGATCGTCTGCGCCGGAAAGCTACCGGTGACCAGCCGCACCAGCACGGGGGCAGCAACAAGTCCAGCGACGAAGGCAAGCCGGCCGGCGAATTCGCGGTCCTCGTAAGGCGGAAACAGCCGTGCCGCAATGCCGCTGACGCCGGCGATCCGTCCCGTCGCCCACATCAGGAGCACGGCGGAGAGCCCGATCAAGGCACCCCCGAGGAGCGAGGCAATCGGCGTGAAAGGCGTGGTGAGCATTTTGATTCTCCGACTCGAGAGCACCTCTTGTACGTTCATCGCTGCATCCGGCGGCTTGCCGCCCAAATGCTCAACGAGACGTTAACAATACCACTCGAATTGAAGCGGCGGGCCAACCGTATTTTCCAATCTTTGCGCTAAGCATAGCCGCGTAGCGCGGATTTCGCCCGCGTGAACGGGGACGACGGGACGTGGTCGATATCGCGCACCAGGCTGCGATCAATCCGGCATCGGCAAAGGGCGCCGCGACGGCCTGCGCGCTGGTCCCGCTCACAGCGATCGAACCCGGCCAATGGCGCGCGCTCGCGCAGCGAGCAAGCGAGCCGAACGGCTATTACCTGCCCGGTTGGGAGCTCGCCGTCAGCGCAACCGCGCGCGACCGCACTGGTGCCTCGGCGCTCCCCGCATTTGACAGCTCTTCGAAGCGGCTGATCGGATTGATGCCGGTGATCCCGCTCTGGCGTGCCTGGAAGATCCCCCTGCCCGCGCTGGTGAGTGCGCATCCCTATGGCACGCTGTGCGGCCCGCTGATCGACCGCGACGCCACGATCGAAGCGGCAACACGGCTGTTGCAGCAGGCGCGAGAGGCCGGCGCACACGCGTTGATCCTGCGCGACGTCGCGCTCGACGGCGCGGCGATGATGACGCTCGGTAAGGTCCTCGGCCGATCCGGACTGAAGCCGCGCATCCTCAGCTCCTACATCCGTGCCTGTCTCGATGCGACGCAGGACGGCGACGTGCTGTTGCGCGAGGCGCTTGGCGCCAAGAAGCTCAAGGAACTGCGCCGCCAGCGCCATCGCCTGGAGGAGCACGGGCCGGTCGTGTTCGACGTCGCGCGCAGGCCGGACGAGATCGGGCCCGCGCTCGAAACATTCCTGCAGCTCGAAGCCAGCGGCTGGAAGGGCAACCGCGGTACCGCGCTGCTCCAGGATGCCGGCGATGCGACCTTCATCCGCCGCGCCGTGCCGGCGCTGGCGGAGACCGCGCAATGCGAGATCATCACGCTCCGCGCCGGCGCGAGGCCGATAGCTGCAGGCATCTTGCTGCGGCATCAGGACCGCGCCTTCTTCTTCAAGCTCGGCATCGACGAGCGCTTCGCAAAATATTCGCCAGGCGTGCAGCTCACGCTCGAGCTCACCCGCCATCTCTGCACCGATCCGTCAATCGCCAGCGCAGATTCCACCGCGAGCGCCGATCATCCCATGATCAACCCGATTTGGCGCGGGCGCTTTGCGGTCGGCGACGTGCTGATTCCGCTGAAGCGGAACGATCCAATGGTGGCCTTGATCCACGCGGCGTTGATCGCGCACGGCTTCGCATACGAAACAGTGCGGCGCGCACTCCACCTCATGCGCAAATAAAACCGGGCTACTCCGCCGCCTGCGCGTTGATCTCCGCCGACACCTCGCGAATGGCACGCGCGAGCATGTTCGGATCCTGCGCGCCGGAGACAGCGTATTTCTGCGCGAAGACGTAGGTCGGCACGCCGGAGATGCCCTTCTCCGCTGCCTCCTGCGCATCGCCCGAGACGCGCGCGACGTCCTCGTCGGTGGCAAGACGGCGGCGCACGTCGTCTGCATCGAGCCCGATATCGGCCGCCGCCCGCACCAGTACCTTCGCGTCGGTGAGATCGCCGCCGTCGCGGAAATAGAGCTCCATCAACCGTTGCTTCATCTCGGGCGCCTTGCCGATTGCCTCCGCCCAGAGGATCAGGCGGTGGCAGTCGGTCGTATTGGGCTGGCGTGCGACCAGCTCGGGCCGGTAGACGAGGCCTTCTTCGCCCGCGGCCGCGACGACGCGGCCGGCAATGCCCTTATAGGCCTCGACCGAGCCGAACTTCTTGGTGAGATAGTCCTCGCGGCTGATGCCCTCGCGCGGAACCCAGGGATTGAGGAAGAAGGGACGGAAGTTGAGCTTGACAGGAACGTCGGGCACGAGCGCGAGCGCGCTCTCGATCCGATGCTTGCCGATGTAGCACCAGGGGCACACCACGTCGGAGACGACGTCGATCTGGAGCGGTTTCAGCGTGCTCATATCAGGCGCCTCCTTCGGGCGATGCGGGTTCCCCGCAAAATAAGTCCAAGGCGCCTGGAGGCAAGAGCGCTAGCCCATTTTTGCCGCGATCTGCTTCAGCCGCCCGGCGGTGCGCTCGTCGGCGGGAAAGAACGTCTCCAGCGCCAGCTCCGACAGGGTGATGTCGACCGGCGTGCCGAACACCATGGTGGTGGAGAAGAAGCTGAGGATCTCCCCCTGATGGCGCAACTTGAACGGAATCGCGACATTGTCGCTCGACAAAGGTCCCGACCGCGCCGGAATGGGATAACTCTTGAGATCGTTGTAGAGCTTGATCAGCTCGGCGTCGGCCGTCGCCTCGCATTGCCGGTGCAATCGCTCCAGAAGATGTCCGCACCACTCCGCGAGATTGACCGTGCGCAGTGCCAGCGCCTCGGGATGAAAGGCAAGCCGCAGCACGTTGATGGGCGGGCCGAGCAGCCGCTGCGGAATGCCATCGAGCAGCGGCGCCACCATGCGGTTGGCGGATACGAGATTCCAGTGCCGGTCCACCGCGAGTGCCGGATTGGGCTCATGCGCCCTAAGGACGAGGTCGATCGCCTGGCGGGCTGATTTCAAGGCGGGATCCTCCAGCGGACGCTGCGGAAACGCTGGCGCATAGCCGGCGGCGACCAGCAGCACGTTGCGTTCGCGCAAGGGCACGTCGAGACGCTCGGCGAGCTTCAGCACCATCTCGCGCGAGGGCGCGGCGCGGCCGGTCTCGACAAAGCTCAAATGCCGGGAGGAGATTTCGGCCTCGCCCGCGAGATCGAGCTGACTCATGCGGCGGCGCTGCCGCCATTCGCGCAGATGGTCGCCGATATGAATCGGCTGGCTGCGTTCGGCCCGGGCCGTGGATGCATGTGCGTTCATGGTCGAAAACCTAGCATGCGGATTGCACCCCATCCATTACCCCCGAGGTAATCGAATTGGACCCCCGGCCAGCGCATCTTCGGGAGCAACAGGAGGTGACCATGATCGCGCTGTTGCTCTACCGCACCCTTGCAGACCACATCATGCCTTGGGCCATGACGTTCGCAACCCGGATGCTGGCGCGCGGGCTCAACGTGCCCGAGCCGCTGCTGCATTCGACCGGCAACTATGTCGTCGCGCAGGTCTTCGCCTTCGAACATGGCGTCTGCAAGAGCCTCTGTCCCTTCCGCCTCGCCGCTCTCGTCCGCGCCTGGTGGCGCGGACAGCACTGAGTTTCACCCCAAGCCCCCCAAACCGTGAGAGGAGACCATGATGATTAACGCATCCACCTTCGTGCGCCGCGCGCTGCTCGCCGACGCCATCTTCAGCGGCGTCGCTGCCCTTGGCTTCACCTTCGGTGCGAGCGCGTTTGCGGCGCTCTTCAACCTGCCTGAAGCGCTGCTGCGCGAGACCGGCCTGTTCCTGATCTTCTACACTGCGCTGGTCGGCTGGCTCGCCTCGCGCGCAGCGGTGCCGAAGCCGCTTGTCCTGTTGGTCGTGATCGGCAACGTCGCCTGGACGATCGGAAGCATCGCACTGCTGTTCTCGGGCGCAGTGTCGCCGAACCTTTCCGGCGAGCTCATGGTGGTGGCGCAGGCGATCGCGACGGGTGTGTTCGCCGAGCTGCAATATGTGGGATTGCGAAAGAGTGAGAACGCCGCAATGGCGTGACACCTGGCCTGACAGGCACACCGCTAGCAGTCGTCGCCCGGTTTGACCGGGCGACGCAGCATTCCAGAGATAGTCATTTTTTAGTGGAAAAGCCGCGACGTACTGGATGCCCCGCCCCAGTGCGCAATTGCGCACAAGGCGGGGCATGACAGCGAGGTTGAGCCTACGCCCGCGAGCGCCCGACCTTGCCGCCGAAGTGCTTGCCGTTCAGCTTCTTCTTTTTCGCGGCTGGAGCCTTGCCAGTGGCCTGCTCGGCTTTGCGCTCTGCGCGCGCCTTCACCTTAGCCCGCTCGGCCCGGGCTTCGGCGCGCAGCTTCTTGCGCTTCTTCTCGCAAGACTCGCATTTGCAGCCGATCGGCTTCAGATAGGCTTTGAAATAATCGGTGCCGTAATCGTAGTTGATCTCCTCGCCCGGCTCGATGTTCTTGATGGCGCGGATAAACACCTTGCGTTCGCGCGGGCGCACGTCGGACTCGGCGTTGGGCCGGCAGGAATGATTGATGTAGCGGGCGAGGTTCTTGCGCACCGAGCCGTCGATGGTCCAGCGGCCGTTGAGCTCGAACAGGTATTTGTTCTCGATCTCGTCGTGCTCGGGAATCCGCGAATCCAGAATCGGCCCGAAATAGCGGACGATCCGGGTCCCCTTCTTGATCGGTTTGGTGGCGAAGAGGCCGAGTCCGGTCTTGGAGCGGCCGACGCGGTAAGGTTTGTTCGACGAGGTGGTTGGCATGATCAGTAAAATAGAGGACGCGAACAAGGCTCGATGAAGCCCAAGCGAAGCGGCCCTTCTAGAACGATTCCGCCTCCCTGTCAGGTGTCTCCCGGGCTTGTTTGAACCTTGCCCACAGTGAACGCGTCAGATGGACGGAGTTCCGCTGCATCGAGACCTCATGATGACCCGTATTGCCTCCCTATGGCTGGCCCTGTTGCTGATGGGCAACGGCCTCGATCGCGCCGGCGCCCAATCCCTGGGCAGCAGCTATACCTCCACCGCGCCGAAGGATTGCCGCCAGATCGGCAAGCCCGGCGAGCTCGACGGCAGCACCACGCGCGTGTGTCCGGGCAGGAACGGCCTCCTCGTGCTGGTCGCCGAGGACGACCTTCGCGAAGTCGTCTCGGTCGGCCGCAATCGCAAGCTCGCTGCCGAGGAACCGGCAGCAAAGGTCTGGTTCGGCCCATTCAATTCATCTGAAACCACGGTCGAATGGCGCGCCAGCGGCGCAAAGCCGTTCGCCATCGTCCAGCGCTGGCACATCGCCGACGGGACTGACCTCGACAAGCAGGGGCGGCCCAACACCAAGGCCATGCTCGTCGTCACGCGGCTGCCGCCCGGACCGGTCTGCCACGTCGCCTATGTCGATGCCGTCGCCAATCCGAACGCCAATGAGCTCGCGCGCAAGGCCGCGGACGAGGCTGCCCGCGGTTTTCGATGTGGCAAGGACGAGGTGAAAATCATCGGCGCGAGCGGCCGCGCGGTCGAACTTGCGACCAGGCGTTAGGCGTTTGCCTGGCGCCATGGGCCGATCCGGTCAGCATCCTGGCAGCTTCGGCACCACCGTCGACGTCAGCATCGCCTGGAGAAGCTGTTCAGCCGTGGTCCCCTTGGGCAGCCGCTCCAAAATATCCTTGAGCCGTCCGTCGAGCAGCAGCGTGGTGAAGCCGTGCACCATCGACCAGGCGCGCGCGATCGCCGCGCCCTGATCGAGCGTCAGTGCATCGCCGCTGATCTGCTCCTGCCGCATCGCGCCGATCGCATTGGCCAGGCCGGCGAACGAGGCCTCCGACGCCTCGTGCAGCGAAGGCCTGGAATAGTCGAGCCGCTCGGTGCGGAACATCAGGCCGTACATGCCGGGATGGGCCTGCGCATAGGCGACATAGGCCTTCGGCCGCGCCAGCGTGCGCTCGAGCGGCGTGGTGGCGGCGTCGCAGGCCGAAACCATGGCTGCGTTGAACTGGCGAAAACCAATCGCAGCGAGTTCGCTGACGAGACCGGTCAAATCGCCGAAATGATGCGTCGGCGCTGCATGCGACACCCCCGCCTCGCGCGCCACCGCGCGCAGCGTGAGACCGGCGAGACCCTCGCGCTCCAGCACCCGTTCGGCGGCCTGGAGCAGCGCCTCGCGCAGCGCGCCGTGGTGATAGGGCGTCTCGGTCTTCGCGCTCGCCGCGCGGCGCGCCGGGCGTGCCGATGCGCTCGATGATGTCGTTCCCGGATCGCGCGGGCTGTGCGCTGTTTCGCTCTTGATCTCGCTCTTGGCCATGTCCCCAGCTATAGGGCGCAATATTGACAGTGTAAAGATTTCGCTTGACCGACGTTGTGATCGGCGCTATCTGATCTTTACGATGTAAAGATAGGGAGAGACGCCGTGCAGCAGGACGCCATCGCCGAGCGCCGCAACAACCTCGCTCCGATCCCGTTCGAGGCGGATGCATCTTTCCTCAAGATCGTCGGCGAAATGCCGCGCGAACTGAACGGCACGCTCTATCGCAACGGCCCCAATCCGCAGTTCGACTCTCCCGGCGCGCACTGGTTCGTCGGCGACGGCATGCTGCACGCCTTCCACCTCGAGAACGGTCGCGCAAGCTACCGCAATCGCTGGGTCCGCACGCCGAAATGGCTGGCCGAGCACGATGCCGGCCGCGCGTTGTTCGGCGGCTTCGGCCGCAAGCTGCCGGATACGCCGGCAAACCTCAGCGATAGCGGCGTCGCCAATACCAACATCATCTTCCATGCCGGCAAGCTCTTGGCGCTGGAGGAAGCGCATCTGCCGACCGAGATCGAGCCGGGCACGTTGGCGACACGTGGCTATCACAACTATCAGAACCGCATCGCCGGCAGCTTCACGGCGCACCCGAAGATCGATCCCGTCACCGGCGAGCTCGTGTTCTTCGGCTACAACGCGGCGGGGCCGCTGACATCCGCCCTCTCCTACGGATCGATCGATGCGTCGGGCAAGGGAACACGCTTCGAGCGTTTCGAGGCGCCCTATGCCAGCATGGTGCACGACTTCATCGTCACCGCAAACCACGTCCTGTTTCCGATCCTGCCGATCACCGGCAGCATGGAGCGTGCGATGAGCGGACGGGCGCGCTATGCCTGGGAGCCGGACAAGGGCGCTTATGTCGGTGTGATGAAGCGCAAGGGCACGGCAAAGGACATCGTCTGGTTCCGCGCTGAAGCCTGTTACGTCTTCCACGTCATGAATGCGTGGGAGGACGGCGATCGCATCATCGCCGACGTCATGCAGTTCGAGGAAGCGCCGCTGTTTCCGCATCCCGATGGCCGACCCACCGATCCCGAAAAATCGCGCGCTCGCCACTGTCGCTGGACGTTCGATCTCGCCGGGAATACCGACCGCTTCCAGCAGACTTATCTGGACGATCTCACCGGCGAATTCCCGCGCATCGACGATCGCCGCGCCGGGCTGAAGAGCCGTCATGGCTGGTACGCCTGCGCCAATCCGAGGCTGCCGATGTTCGGCGCGCTGTCCGGCATCGTCCATGTCGACGCCGACGGCAGGCGGCTCGGCCACTATCTACTGCCGACCGGCGATACCATCTCCGAGCCGGTGTTCGTCGAGCGATCGAAAGACGCGCCCGAGGGCGACGGCTGGCTGCTCGCGGTGGTCTGGCGCGCGCGGGAGAACCGCAGCGACCTCGCCATCTTCAACGCCACCGATGTCGAGGTCGGCCCCGTCGCGCTGGTACAGCTCGGCCACCGCGTGCCTGATGGTTTTCACGGCAATTGGGTGGGAGCGCAATAACACTTCCCGGTCATTCCGGGGCGCGACGAAGTCGCGAGCTACGATGCGCAATTGCGCATCTAAGAATCCATTTCACCTCGCGGACCGCTTGCCCGATGGATTCTCAAATGCGCAATTGCGCATCTTAGCTCGTGCTGACGCGTGCCCTGGAATGACAGCGTAGATGTGTCACCAGAGAGGCCTCCCATGCACGCGCCATCAATCACCGCCGACTGCCTCGCCGTTCTTGCCCTGGCCTGTGCCGCGCTCGCACTCCGGATGATCCGGCTGCGGCGGGATCGCCTGCACGGTGCCGATCCTGTCGATCGTGCCATGGGCGAAATTCGCCGAAGAGGCATCAGACCAAGCCCTTGCAGCAATTCATCTTTTGCAGGTAGCTTACATTATTTTGACACTGTAAAGATTTTGCTTGACCGCCACTCGTCCCTGAACTAGTGATCTTTACATCGTAAAGATCGATCCCACCGAGGCGGCCCATGACGATTTTCCTGATCCTTGCCCCCTATGGCGTCTACACCTTCCTGCTGCTCGTGACCTCGGCGACGGTGAGCGTGTTCGCGGCCTCCGCGATCTGCCTTGCCATCATCGCGGTGGACGTGATGCGCGGCCGCTCGGTGAAGATCCTCGCCGCCGGCTCGGCGATGCTGTTCGCTGGTATCGGCCTCTACCTCGCGCTTGCCCATCCCGCGCTGAGCGAGATTGCGGTCAAGGTGTCAGTCGACGCCGGCATCTTCCTCATTTCGCTGGGCTCGATGCTGGTCCGCCGTCCGTTCACGCTGCAATATGCGCTGGAAGAGGTGCCCGCGGAGACCGCGGGAATGCCGGGCTTCCTGCGCGCCAACTATACGATCACCGCGGCCTGGACCGCCGCCACGCTGTTGATGATGGCGGCCAACGTCGTCCTGCTCTATGTGCCCGGCCTCCCGATCTGGTCGAGCCTCGCAATCGCATTTGCAGCCCGCAACAGCGCAATATATTTTACGAAGTGGTATCCTGAGTATCGCAGGATCAAGGACATCGCCGCAGCCGCGGCGCTGACCAACAGCTGATCGAAGCCTGACCCGAAAAGGACCGACGATGAAGGACGTGTTTGCCCGCCTCGCCTCCGACTTCCTTTCGGCCATCATCTTCCTGGCGATCTATCTCATCACCGACAATGTCGGCCTGGCAACCTCGGTGGCGATTGCCACTGCAATCGCACAGGTCATCTACGCCCGCACCAAGGGAAGCCAGTTGAGCTTCATGACCTATGCGAGCCTCGCGCTCGTCATCGTGCTGGGGGCGATGACGCTCCTCACCAACGATGCCCGCTTCATGCTGGCGAAGCCCGCGATCGCGCATTTCGCAATCGGCGTCATCATGCTCAAGCGCGGCTGGATGCTGCGCTACATGCCGCCGGTCGTCGCCGAGACCGTCCCGGAATATGTGACGGCTGCGGGCTATGCCTGGTCGGCGCTGATGTTCGTGATCGGCGCCGGCACGATCGCGGTCGCCTCCACCGGCGACCTGAAACTGTGGGCGTTCTACATTTCCGTGGTCGCCGGCGGCGCCAAGATCCTGGCTTTTGCCGTGCAATATGCCGTTCTGCGGCTCATCGTCACAAGCCGCGTGCGCGCCGCTGCCCGCGCCTGACACAGTGTTAGGCAGGGGCTCCGAGTTGGGTTATAGGCTCGGCGCTGGACCGGCCGCGGGATCGTCGCGCTTGGCCGGATGACCTTGGGAGACGGGAATGGCCGTGGACGGCAACTGGAATCTGACCATGACGACCCCGATGGGCGAGCGCCAGGCGACGCTGACCTTGTTGAGCTCCGCCGGTACGCTGACGGGCACGCAGGGCGCCGACGGCAATTCCGCCGAGATTTTCGAAGGCACCATCAGCGGCGATGCCGTCAACTGGAAGGTCTCGATCACCAATCCGATGCCGTTGACGCTCGAGTTCATCGGAACGGTCTCCGGCGACAGCATGAGCGGCGAGATGGGCATCGGCCCGATGGGCAGCTTCCCGTTTACGGGCACGCGCGCGTAGAGCACGGCGACCATGCGCGTTCTCCGCCTCATCGCGGCGACGATCCTGTGTGTCGCTGCGCCGGCGGCAGGGCGTGCGGACGACACCGAAGCGGCGTGGCGCGTGAGCGCGCTCGCCCTGGTGCCGGCAGGCTACGTGGCAGGCGCAGCATATCGAACCGACGGTTCTATCGGGTATCTTGCCGTCTATCCGGCAACGTCGAACGACCCGAAGTCGCCCGCGAGCGTGTTCGCTGTCCGCCAAGCGCTCACAGTCACGCTTGCACCGGACGGGAAGCGCGCCGTATCGGCTGAATTGAAGCCGCGCACTGAACCCGGTCCCGACGACGACGACATTGCTTCCGCAAAGCTGCACGCCGATCTCGCGGCGAAACGCGCAACGCTGCCCGAGGGTACCGAGCCCTGCGATCTCGGCGCGTGGTCGATCGACAAGGATCTGAACGGGCTCAACGTGCGCACCGAACCTTCGGTGAAGGCGCGCGTGCTCGGCACCCTGCCGCCGCCCTACCGGCTGAAGCTCGGCGGCAGCGAGAACACGCCCGCCGACGGCTGGCTCACCGAATTCCGCATCATCGGTTTCAGGGACGGATGGTTCCTGATCGAAGGCGCCAAACCGCCGGGCAGGGACTACGAGGACGAGAAAAAGTATCCGCGTAGCGCGCCAAAGCCTTATGCGGGGCGAGGCTGGGTCGCAGCCAATAAGGTTGGCGCGGCCTACGCCAATGGCGGCACGCGCATGGGCGGCCTATTCCAGGCCCCCTTCGTCGACGCCAGATGGATGCCGGCGCAGCGCGAGCTTGGCGACCCTATCGACACCGACGGCGGCCCGAAGCGGCTGCTTGCATGCAGCGGCTTCTGGGGTCTCGTCGAGAGCCAGGACGGCGTCCGCGGCTGGTGGCGCGGGCTCTGCTCCAACCAGGTCACGAATTGCAGTTAGCTCTCTCGTCTCTCTCGCCCCGCTTGCGGTCGCTTGCGGGGAGAGGTGAAGAGCTAGCCCAGGTTCAACTCCTTGAAGAAGTCGTTGCCCTTGTCGTCGATGATGATGAAGGCGGGGAAGTCGACGACCTCGATGCGCCAGATCGCTTCCATGCCGAGCTCGGGATATTCGAGCACCTCGACCTTCTTGATGCAGTGCTCGGCGAGGTTCGCCGCCGCCCCTCCGATCGAGCCGAGATAGAAGCCGCCATATTTCTTGCAGGCCTCGCGCACGGCCGGCGCGCGGTTGCCCTTCGCCACCATCACCATCGAGCCGCCTGCGGCCTGAAACTGGTCGACGAAGGAATCCATGCGTCCCGCGGTGGTCGGGCCGAACGCACCGGAGGCATAACCCTCGGGCGTCTTGGCGGGGCCGGCGTAATACACCGGATGGTTCTTGAAGTAATCCGGCAGCGGTTCGCCCTTCTCAAGCCGCTCGCGCAGCTTGGCATGCGCGGAATCGCGCGCCACGATCATGGTGCCGGTCATCGAGACCCGCGTCTTGATCGGATATTGCGAGAAGGTCGCCAGAATGTCCTTCATCGGCTGGTTGAGGTCGATCTTGACAACCTCGCCGCCGAGCGACTGCTCGACTTCCGGCAAATATTGCGCCGGGTTGTGCTCGAGTTCCTCGAGATAGACGCCATCCTTGGTGATCTTGCCTAGCACCTGGCGGTCGGCCGAGCAGGACACGCCAAGCCCAATCGGCAGCGAGGCGCCGTGGCGCGGCATGCGGATCACCCGCACGTCGTGGCAGAAATACTTTCCGCCGAACTGCGCGCCGACGCCGAGTGACTGCGTCATCTTGTGGATTTCCTGCTCCATCTCGACGTCGCGGAAGGCGTTGCCGTCGGGCGAGCCGTGGGTCGGCAGCGCATCGAGATAGCGGGCGGATGCAAGCTTCACCGTCTTCATGCAGAGCTCGGCCGAGGTGCCGCCGATCACGATGGCGAGGTGATAGGGCGGGCACGCGGCGGTGCCGAGCGTCAGGATCTTCTCCTTCAGGAAAGCGAGCAGCCGGTCCCTGGTCAGCACCGAGGGCGTGGCCTGGAACAGGAAGCTCTTGTTGGCGCTGCCGCCCCCCTTTGCCATGAACATGAATTTGTAGGCCGAATCTACTTCTGAAGAGCCGCCCTCGGCGTAGATCTCGCACTGCGCCGGCATGTTGTTGGCGGTGTTCTTCTCCTCGTACATGGAGAGCGGCGCGACCTGCGAGTAGCGCAGATTGCGGCGCAGGTAAGCGTCGCGCGCGCCTTCCGACAGCGCCGCCTCATCGTCACCGTCGGTGATGACGTTGCAGCCCTTCTTGCCCATGATGATCGCGGTGCCGGTGTCCTGGCACATCGGCAGTACGCCGCCGGCGGCGATGTTGGCGTTCTTCAAAAAGTCGAGCGCGACGAACTTGTCGTTCGGACTGGCCTCGCCGTCCTCCAGGATCGCGCGGAGCTGCTTCAAATGGCCGGGCCGCAGATAGTGGTTGATGTCGCCGAAGGCGGCTTCCGACAGCGCCCGCAGCGCCTCGCGCGACACCACCAGCATGTCTTTGCCGAGGACCTTCTCGACCCGGACGCCCTCGGCCGTGATCTTCTTGTAGGGCGTCTCGTCCTTGCCCAGCGGGAACAGCGGGGTGTGCTTGTAGGGCGGGACGGGCTTTGACGGATCGGGGAATGCGGTGGGAGCGTTCATGAATGGCTCGCGGGTTAAATCCTTGGAAAAGGCGGTATTGAAAGGTCTGATAGACCACCCTCTTGTGCGAGCGCAACAGATGTCTCGGAATGGCGGCCGCGGAGCGTCCCGATGGCGACTTTCGTATTGATTCCAGGCGGTTGGCGCGGCGGCTGGACGTTCGCCGATTTCGTCGCCAGGCTGAACCAGTCAGGCCATGAGGCCGCCGCTGTAACCCTCAGCGGCCTGCATGCGGAGCACGAGCGATCCGCAGCCCTCGTTAACTTGGACACCCATATCGCCGACGTCCTGGACCTTCTGAGACTTAAGGATTTCTCTGAAGTGATCCTTTGTTCCCACAGCTATGGCGGAATGGTCGCAAGCGGCGTCGCCGACAGGGCCCCCGAGCGCATCGCAGCGCTTGTCTACCTCGATGCCTTCGTGCCCGAACACGGTCAGTCCTGGTGGGACCTTGCAGGCGAGCATTTCCGGAATCTGGCAATCGACCGCGCCCGTCACGATGGCCTCAGCGTACTCCCGCCAGAGGGCGGCGATCCCCGGCGCCGGCCCCATCCGCTCGGCTCTTTCCTTCAAGCCCTGCATCTGCCGCGCGCGCCCGCGCCTATGCCGCGCGTCTTCGTCTATGCCAGCGGCTGGAGCGCAACGCCCTTCACCGCGCAATATCAACGCCTGCGCGACGATCCGGCCTGGATCGTTCACAGCCTCGCCTGCGGCCACGACGTCATCAACGCTGCGCCGGATGAGATTTTCGAGATTCTCATGCAGACGGCAGCCCGCCTCGCGACGACCTAGCGATGTTGCAGAAGAACGTCATCCCGGACGTTCACGATTCTGTACCGCTTGTCCACCCTTGCGCTTCGCGCCCTCGGACGCTTGAATGCGCCCCCTAAGGGGCATTTCATCATGATTTTGAAACTGAACGTCCGCGGCGCGCTTCTGCTCGCCGCCGCCATCACCGGTCTTGTCACCCTCGCCGCGCCTGTGCGCGCGGACCAGTGCGACGACATCGCCAAACAGCTCGCAAGCGGCATCGACAAGCTGAAGGTCAACTTCAAGGCCGCCAATATCGTCTACCTGACGCACCCGGCGGCGAAGGAGCTGTCGCTCGGCTGCCGCGCGCAGGGGAAGACTTACGCTAACGAGCTCTATGCCAAGGGCGATCGCAAGCCGACGCCACAGTTCTATGATCTGGCCGGGTCCGCGGCCGCGATCATTTTCACATTGCCGAAGGGCGACACCACGACCGGCGCCACGCGCTGCCTGAAGCGCATGGGCCTGTTGCGCGGCGACAAAGTGTCGATGCGGTACAAGCGCCTCAACATGGAATGCACGCGCACGAAAACGGACGCCGCGATCGCGATCACGCGGCCAAAGGACGAGTAGTCCGCGCCACCGCCGCGTAAACGGCGCGTGCATATCGCGACGCCGCCCGCCACACACTCCGTCATTGCGAGCGAAGCGAAGCAATCCAGACTGTCTCCGCGGAGGGATTCTGGATTGCTTCGCTTCGCTCGCAATGACGGAGGAGAGAGTGACCGCTCTTTCGAATCGTGCGCTCACGGAAGCACAGGCAGCGCTCAGCGCGCCCAATCCCTCGCATTTTAGCGATTGCCTTGACGGAAGGTTCGTTCCTCGCGGGCCAGTGTGGATTGTTTCCATCTGTGAGGATGCGTGGATGAGTGTTTCCAGCGTTGCACCGCCGCCGATCGCGATCGTGGTCCCGAGCTACGACACGACCAAGCAGCAGGACGACCAGACCAAGACCAAGGACGACGACTCGACCTACAAGCCGACGCCGCCCGCGCCGCTGCCGCCGGGACAAGGCACGCGCATCGATCAGCTCGCCTGATCAGGCCTGCCGAACATGGATCGCCCGATCCGGTTGATCGGGCCTGTTCCGCGTCCGGCCCTATCTTTGCCGGATAGCAGATCGCATTGCCTCATCAAGAATGTTACCGGAGAACTGACCGTCAGGAGTGGGGCCGCGATACCGAATCGGATCGGTGTTGCCGATGGCAGGACGGATCAGCATGGGTGCGCGGCGCGAGATCACGGCGGCGGTGGTAGACCGCTATCGATCAGCAGGGCGGGCAGATAAGGGGCGCATTCTCGACGAGCTTTGCGCGGTGACGGGCTGGCATCGCAAGCACGCGGTTCGGGCGCTGGCCAGCCATGTCGCAATTTCGCCGGAGGCCCGGCGGCAGCGAAAGCCGACCTATGGCGCCCCTATCAGGGATGCACTGGTGGCGCTGTGGGAGGCCTCGGATCGGATCTGCGGCAAGCGGCTCCGGGTAATGATTCCGACGTTGCTGCCTTCGCTGGAGCGGCATGGCCGGCTCAAG
>NZ_JADPKQ010000373.1:0-646 GCF_023074015.1 Bradyrhizobium sp. 142 | reverse complement strand
CTTGGCCTCCGGCGTGATCACCGGCTCCTTGCCCGGCCGCGGTCGGTCGTCGAGTGCCGCCAGCGCGCCATAAGCGACCGCCCGCTCAACGCAGCGCTGCACCGTCTGATGATGCACGCCAAGTCTTCGTCCTACGGCAAAGAACGATGGGTTCTCGCGGTAGGCCAGCAGCATCGTGGCCCGTGACACCCGGCTCGCCGGCTCGGTTCGGGACCGCGAAAGAGCCATCAACGCTTCAATTTCCGCCTCGCTCATCGCCAGCTCAACTGCTTGCCGCCATGTTGCCATGATACCAATCCTCGTTCGGCCAATCTCAAACGAGGAATCCATCAACACGCTTTCAGTTCCGTCGGTGCCGGTTTCATGGAATCGGTCGTCTAGTCTAGGACGGCGCATCCTATGGGGGTGCGGTGAGAGTCGACGGAAGTCAGCTAATGGAATGGTCCGGCCGTGCTCCGGCCCTGCCAGCACGACAAGCTGGGCAGGGGGCGCCCAAGACAAGGAGCACGCCATGTCTCAGAAACTCAGCTCAGCGATCGCCGTGATGGGCATCGATATCGGCAAGAACTCGTTCCACATCGTGGGCCACGATCAGCGCGGCGCAATCGTGCTGCGGCAGAAGTGGTCACGCGGCCAGGTAGAAGCA
>NZ_JADPKQ010000519.1:0-37196 GCF_023074015.1 Bradyrhizobium sp. 142 | reverse complement strand
TCGGCGATCCATCCTCAGCACCTACCGCTGGTGTGAATCTCGCCCAATACCTGATTCCTGTATCCTTGGTACTGCGACTTTCTGACTCAGTAGAACTAGTGAGACCGAGGCGTGCCGACAGGTGGTCTTCATGCCGGCTTAGTGCACGACCATCAAGAAAAAGCCAACCCAGATCTTGTACCTGATGTGGCTTCGAACCATCGCGTGGGAGCAGGGCTGAGCCCGCAGGCTAATGAAACGCCGTTTCGATCGGGATGGGAGCCGACGATCCAAGCCGGGGACGGCGGCGGATTCGTTGAATTGGGACGATTTGAGATTTGTGCTGGCGGTCGCCAAGCACGGCTCGCTCTCTGCGGCTGCGCGGCATTTGCGGACCACGCAGCCCACGGTGGGGCGACGCATCGCGGCGTTCGAGGCCGGCCGTGGCACGCAAATCTTTCGCCGCTTGCCTGGATCGCTCGCGCTCACCGAGTCCGGTGTTGCGATCCTGGAAAGGCTCGAGCGCATCGAGACCGAGACCCTGGCCATCGAGCGAACGGTCTCCGGGCGCGACGCGGGAGCCGAGGGCGTCGTCCGGGTGAGCGCTGCGGAATGGTTCTGCGCGCGCGTTCTGGCTCCCATCTGTGCAGAACTGTCCGACACCCATCCAGGCATGACCATCGAGCTGCTCGGAGAATCCCGCCGGGCTAATCTCGCCCGAGGCGAGGCCGATATCGCGTTTCGCTTCGTTCGCTTCGAGCAAGGCGAGGTGGTCCAGTCTGGGCCGAAGTGCGGTCGGCGTAGAGATCGAGCTGGCATTCCTTGATCCGGTTCTCCATGTCGCCGCGGGCGCAGTAAATGTCCTCATAGAGCTGACGTGCGCCCGCCTCGGCTCGCTTGAGCGAGGTGACGACGAAGCGCGGTAGACTACCAACTAGTAGGTAAAGGAACGACTATGAAGGATCGTCAGCTGGGCTTGGCGCGCGCCGATCAGGAACAATGGCTGAAGCTTTATTACTTCCTTCGTGCGGCGGTTTCGCTCGCCTGGGTCGTCGCTGCGTTTGCCGTCGGCCAGTCGTCGGCGGTGATCGGCGGATTGTTGCTCGTCGCCTATCCGGCGTGGGACGCCGCGGGCGATTTGCTCGACGCGTTGCGCAGCGGTGGGCTTCGTCAAAATCGCACGCAGGCTTTGAACGTCCTGGTCAGTCTTGCGACCATGGTCGCGGTCGTTGTTGCCTTGCAGATGAGCATGAACCGGGTGCTCGGTGTTTTCGGTGCATGGGCGATCCTGTCCGGATTGCTCCAGCTCGGAACTGCGGTCCGGCGCTGGAAGAGCTATGGCGCGCAAGTGGGCCATGGTGCTCAGCGGCGGTCAGTCAGCCCTGGCAGGCGGCTTCTTCATTTTTCAAGCCACGATGCCTGCGGCGCCGTCGATCGCGAACGTTACAGGCTATGCCGCAGTCGGCGCGCTCTACTTCCTGGTCTCGGCGATCTGGCTCACCGTCAAAGTGTGGCGGCGTGCGGCGGGGGCGTGATGAGATGGTTTTGGCGGGATCATGACATCGTGCCGGTGTTTTGCCCGACGCCCGGTACCTGACAACCTACAGGTGCTCGGATCACTTGCAGCAGACGCCAAACTCTACCGCACCCCCCTTAAGCATACAGGAGTCGGCGGTCTGGCGGAATTGACGCCCGGAACCAAGAGGGTAACCTGACCCAGTCGAGGCCGAGCAACTCCTGGTGCCCTACAATGATGGCGGATCCGGGCAATCGTCCCATTCTGCACCACCGGCTTGCATCAGTGCTGATGGTGGATGTCGTCGGCTATACCCGGCTTATGGAGCTGGACGAGCGGGCCACTCATGGCAGGCTCATGAGTTTCAGATTTTCGATCTTGCACCCGATCATCGAGGAGCGGCGCGGCAGAATCGTCAAGAACACCGGTGATGGCTTCCTTGCCATGTTTGAAAGCGCGCGGGACGCGTTGGATGCCGCCGTTTCGATGCAATACGAAGTTACGAGGCGAGAGGCGGATCAGCCGCCCGACCGTCGCATCGCTTTCCGCATGGGCTTGAACATTGCCGATGTCATCGTCGAGGAGCACGACATCTATGGCGACGGAGTCAATATTGCTGCTCGCCTCCAAAGCTATGCCGAACCGGCTGGAATCGTGGTCTCGGGATCGTTTCGCGATGCAGTCGGCGGAGAGCTTGGCATGGATGCCGTCGATCTTGGTTTGCTGCATTTACGTAACCTCTCTCATCCGGTTCAGGTCATCAGCCTCAGGCCGCCCGGCGCCGGAAGGACCACGTTCGGCGAGTCGGCGGGGGGATACGACGGGCGCGCATCGATCGCGGTGCTTCCGTTTCGCAGTCTCACGAGCCCGGACGAAGCATACTTCGCCCATGGCATGGTCGACCGTATCATCTATGCCCTGGCCGCGTTGAAGGAGCTCTTCGTCATCTCACGCGGCTCCCATGGCGACTTCAGTGGTCCAATCGATCTGCGGGCTATCGGCAAGGATCTCGGTGTCCGCTACGTACTCTCTGGAAGCGTGCTGCGCTCGGGACAGCGTCTGAGAATTGGTGCCGAGCTCGGCGATGCGCGCACCGGTGAGATCATTCGTGCCGATCAGCACGAAATCGATCTCGGTGATTTATTTCATGTCCAGGACCGCATCGCCCAGGAAGTCGTGAAGACGATCGCGCCCAACGTGCTCGACCGCGAGTTGAAAAAATCGTTGCGGAAACATCCTCAAAGCATATCAGCCTATGATCTTGTCTTGCAGGCTATGGAGCCGCTCTACGATCTCGATTATGCAACCTTTTCGCGTGCTAGGGGCCTATTGCAGCGCGCGATCGCGATTGATCCCGGTTACGCGCCGGCGTTCTCCTACGCCGCCTATTGGCACATGTTTCGTCAGGGTCAAGGATGGTCGCCGGATGTTTCCGCCGATCTCAACGCGGCAGAACGAATGGCCCGTGCGGCGATTGCCAATGACAGCCATGATGCAATGGCCCTGGCAATCTTCGGCCACACGCAGTCTCACTTGACCAAAAACTTTGAGCAGTCGATCAGCATTTTCGACAGTGCAATTGCAATCGGCCCCAATCTTGCGATTGCTTGGATACTCAAGGGAGCAACTCTCTGCTTTGTTGGCGATGGGCCGAATGCTGTCCGTTGCGCTGAGACCGGCCTACGTCTGTCGCCGTTGGATCGGCATGTCTTCTTCGCGGAACATATTCTGGCGCAAGCTCACTACATCAACCATAATTTTGAGCAGGCCATCTCCTGGGGCCGCCGCGCCGACATGCACAACGCGCGAAATACGTCGAACCTTCGTACGCTTATTTCAAGCTTGATCGCAATCGACAGAACCGACGAGGCGCGCGAAATTGCCAACCGGCATGCCGCTATAGCTCCGGGTTTCGGAGTATCGGCCTGGGCAGCCCGGACCCCGATGCAAGGGGAGATCCGGAAACAACGGATCGACAGGCTGCTGGCCGCTGGTATGCCGGAATAATCTTCCGAAGTATGACCTATTTCACACGACGCGGTCGCCGTTAGTCATAAATCAGAAATTGCCCACATCAGGGCCGGGAGGAGCGAACCATGACCGGCAATACGGGTGATACAGGCGATACCGGTGATACAGGCGACACCGGCGACATGAGTTATGCCACGAGCGATGGTGTTCGCTATCCTGATCGCAGCGATCTTCCCTTTATCACCGAGCCGGACGTGGCCGCCGTATCGATAGACCGAAAACGTTTTGGTGCCAACAACTGGTCTACGATCTGGCAAGCTTGGCGCATCTTGGGTGATTTCGGTTCAACCAACTGGCAGGCGCGCATTGCGGTGGCGGAGCCGCAACCGCCGGCCCCGCTGGAGATCGAAGCACTGAGAACCATGGTTCTGGACGAGCGTCCCGCCGCGCTTGGGGAGATTTTCGGCCAGGACAAGGAGTTCATGCGCTATTTCCTCGCGCTGATAGGAGCCACCCCGAGCACGCATCCGGCGACCTTCCTTGTTCTGAATGCGGCAAACTTGGTAGCGACCATGGCTGTGATGTACTTCAAGACCAAGTTTGATCGTCCCCGGCCATCACAGATTATTCCCGCGCTGCTACCCCCGCTACCAGTTCCAGGTCACGCATCCTATCCGAGCGGTCATTCGACGCAGGCTCATCTGTTTGCATTGTGCGCAACAGCGGTCCTGCAGGAGGCGCCCGGGCAGGGCATTGGCCTTGTCCTCACTCGGCTTGCCGATCGGATCGGGCGCAACCGGGAGATTGCGGGCCTTCACTATCCATCCGACACTGCGGCAGGCGCAAATCTGGCCTCCAGTCTGTTTTCGATTTTGACAGACGAGAACGTCATGCCGCATGCGGATGGCAAGCCTTCAACATTTGGTGCTGCGATGACGGCTGCGAAAGCAGAGTGGGTTTGAAGGTAGGACCATGGGCGAATTGGCGCACCAATTTCAGCTCTCTCTCGATTTTTTCAAGGAAGTCGAGCAGCGAGCGCATGCCTACCCGACGCCAACAAGGGGCTTTGATCCGCTGTTGGCGACGGACGCACAGCTCCAGCGATACGGACTGCTATCGCGTCACGATCGAGAGAAGCGGGCTGATTTTTCCCGGTTTTGGACTCGGCTTCTGAGTCCACCATTCGAAGCAATTGCGACAGAGTTTCCGGAGGTCAAGGACGGCCGGCCCCCACACGTCCCGCTCGTTCGCGTCGGGTGCAGCGCGAGACAGGGGTCTCGGCGATTGGAGAACAGCCGGAATTGGTCAGGCGGCTACATCGTTCCCGAACATCCCGAGAAGTTCGTGTATGTTAGCGGCAGCTGGCGAGTGCCGACGCCATCACTGCCCCCAGTATTGCCCCGACACGTAGGGGCTGACAAAGACTATCAATCATCGACATGGGTCGGTATTGATGGTCGCCGGCGTTACCCCATGTCGTCGATGCCCCAAATCGGCACCAGCCAGTGCTTCCAGATTCTCGGCGGTGTCGAGAAGATTCGGACATATGCGTGGTGGCAATGGTGGTCCCTTGACGACAGCTATCCGCCGGACAACCGCAAGAATCCACCCGTACCAATTCCGAATTTTCCGGTCGCCGTGAACGATGAGATCATGGCTGGCTTGATGCTGCGCTCCCCGGACGAGGTGCAGTTCTTCATCAAGAACCAAACGACTGGCATATTCACGACTTTTTTGGTCGTTGCACCTGGTCCTATTCTGCCACTTGGGTCGACAGCCGAGTGGGTTGTGGAGCGGCCGACGGTGATCGGCAGTCATCGTCTATATCCTCTGCCGAATTACACCGATGTCGTTTTTCGTGATTGTTTTGCGCAGTCGGCTCCCTCGATCGGGGCGCCGGGAACGATCCGACGGCTTGATCGCCTCGGACTCATTCGCATGGTCGAGATCTTTTCAAATCCCCATCGCACGTCGTTTGTATCGGTCCCGCGAAAGTTGGACACCGGTAGCATTTGTGTTTCCTATCGCGATGCATCGGCGCCGCCTAGCTAGCCCGTTGACCTGAGGTTCGGAAAAGATAGCCTTCCTTCGCAGGCCGCGAAGGGTTTAGGCTGGGCCGTTGTCCTGCCGTGCGGCAACTTGGCATCAGCGATCCGGCTGACTGGCACCGGGTGGCGCCGCGGCGCAAGCCGGTCCGGTAAGGGGACTGCAGGAGCCAAGCGACGGCAACGAGTTTGGCCGGATGATGCCAATCTGCCGGTGTTTTGCCCGACGTGTCAAATCGCTGCCTCATGTTGCAAGTCGCTGCTAAGTCATTGTACCGACAGCAGCCGGCTACTGTGCATGGGGTTGTTTTCGCGTCTTTTTGTTCCGGGCGCGCCAAAAAAATCTCGTGGTCTCGTCGATGCCGATGTCTGTCCCCGCGGTTCCTGTTCGTCTTGCACCCAGACAGACCTGACGGGAGAGAAGAAAATGTTCCGTTCCAACTATCGCTGGGTGATCGTCGCCGCCGGCGGCGTGCTCGGCTGCGTCGCGATCGGCGGCATGTTTTCGCTGCCGGTGTTCCTGCAGCCGATCGCAAAGGAAACCGGATGGTCCGTGACTGGCATTTCCAGCGCGATGACCATCGGCTTTCTGGCGATAGCCTGCACCAGTATGGCCTGGGGCACGCTGACGGACAGGTTCGGGCCGCTGCCGGTGGTGCTGACGGGATCGACGGTGCTGTCCTTGAGCCTGTTCGCCGCGAGCCACGCGACTTCGCTGATCGCGTTTCAATTCGTCTTCGGCCTGCTGGTCGGCGCCTCCTGCGCCGCGATCTTCGCGCCGATGATGGCGACCGTCACCGGCTGGTTCGACACCCATCGCAGCCTTGCGGTGTCGCTGGTGTCAGCCGGCATGGGCATGGCGCCGATGACGATGGCGCCGTTCGCGGCCTGGCTCGTCTCGGGTCATGACTGGCGCACCTCGATGCAGATCGTGGCGCTGGTGGTTGGCGCCATCATGATCCCGGTCTCGCTGCTGGTCCGACGCCCGCCGGCGCTCGCGCAGGCGCCGGCCGCGCCAATCGGCTCGGGCGCGCGGCAGGCCGAGATGTCGATGGGCGAAGCCCTGCGCTCGCCGCAATTCCTCATCCTGCTCGCTACCAACTTCTTCTGCTGCGCCACCCATTCCGGGCCGATCATCCACACCGTGAGCTACGCGGTGAGCTGCGGCATTCCGCTGATCGCAGCGGTGACGATCTACAGCATCGAGGGTTTTGCGGGCATGGGCGGCCGCATCGCCTTCGGTCTGATGGGCGATCGCTTCGGCGCCAAGCGGGTGCTGGTCTCCGGCCTGTTGTTGCAAGCCTTCGGCGCGCTCGCCTACGTCTTCGCCAATCAGCTCGCCACGTTCTACGCGGTCGGGGCGATCTTCGGCTTCATTTATGCCGGCACCATGCCGCTCTACGCGGTGCTGGCGCGCGAAAACTTTCCGCTTCGGATGATGGGTACGGTGATCGGCGGCACCGCGATGGCCGGCAGCCTCGGCATGGCGACCGGCCCGCTCGCGGGCGGCCTGATCTACGACGCGTTCTCGAGCTACGCCTGGCTTTATATCGGCTCGTGGGCGATGGGCCTCGGCGCATTCCTGATGGCGATGACGTTCCGCCCGTTCGCCAAGCCGCGAGAGGAGACCGCGCCAGTCACGGCGTGAGCGGTTTCGCCAGGCGCCGCGCTAGAGCTGCGCCTCGATCGCGGCCTTGTCGATCACGGACCACACCTGCCGGATCTTTCCTTCGCGGAACTCGTAGAAGACGTTCTCGTGGAAGGATACGCGCCTGCCGTTGACATCGAGCCCGAGGAATTGTCCGACCGGCGTGCAGTCGAACGCCAGCCGGGTGGCGACGATGGGCGGATCGCAGATCAGCAGCTCGATGTTGAAATGCAGGTCCGGAATCTTACGAAAATCCTGCTCCAGCATCGCGCGATAGCCGGATAGTCCGAACGGTCGCGCGTTGTGGGTGACGTCGTCATGGACGAACTTTCCGAGCGCCGCCCAGTCCTGCCGGTTCAGGCAGGCGATGTAGTTGCGATAGATATCGGCGAGGTCTGATCGTATCACGGCGATGCTCCTGCGGCTTCGACCATAACGCGGCAACAGGGCAATCGTCGCGCTCGCTCACAGCCGCTTTTCGAAGAACAGGTCCGGGTAGGGGTCGTCGTTGAAGCGCGGGATCTCGCTCCAGCCGCTTCGGCGGTAGAGCTGGCCGGCTTCCGCCAGCGCGCTGGCGTGGGGGTGCGCGGCCTCGGGCCCGGCGGCAATTTCTGCTCGTGCCCGGACTATGCGACCAACGAGCTCGGCACCTGCAAGCATCTCAAGTTTACGCTTGCCCAACTGGAAAAGAAGCGCGGCGCCAAAGCGGCGTTCGCGCGAGGCTACCAGCCGCCACTTTCCGAACTCTATCTGCGCAACCAGGGACGACGCAGCATCCATTTCCGCGCCGGAACCGATTGCCCGGCGAACGCGAGGAAGGCAGCCGTCCGCCTGTTCGATCTGGAGCGCGACGGCATTCTGGCCAAAGATCGTCTGGGCGATCTCGACGGTTTCGTCGGCTTGGTGTCGAAGAGGCGGGACGACGGGACGCCGAGCGCCGCGCCGCGAAGCTCGCCCGATTGTTTCCGCGTGGCGCGGCAGATCCCAAGCTGCATCGACTGCTGACAACGGCGCTCTGCAACAGCACGTATCTGCTGGATCAGGAAAGCGACCACGGCGTCAAGACGGACGAACTCGCTGCGCTGCTCGATCAGCTGCTTGCCGCGCCGGACGCCAAGGCGGTGGTATTTTCACAGTGGACGCGGACCCACGACATCGTGATCCGCCGCCTTGAGGCGCGCGGCATCGGTTACGTCAGTTTCCATGGCGGCATACCGTCCGAGAAGCGGCCGGAGCTGGTCCAGCGCTTCCGGGACGACCCGAACTGTCGTGTATTCCTGTCGACGGATGCGGGCAGCACGGGTCTCAATCTCCAGCACGCCTCGACGCTGGTGAATATGGACCTGCCGTGGAATCCCGCTGTCCTCGAGCAGCGCATCGCTCGCATCCATCGCCTCGGCCAGACACATCCGGTCCGGATCATCAATTTCGTCGCAAAGGGGACCATTGAGGAAGGCATGCTCTCGGTCCTGGCCTTCAAGCGCTCGCTGGCGGAAGGCATTCTCGACGGCGGCAGCAACGAGGTCTCGCTGGGCGGGTCGCGGCTGACCCGCTTCATGAAGGATGTCGAGAGTGTCACCGGGAGCATGGGAAGCGGCGAGGTGGTCACGACCGCGGAGGAGGCGGGGCCGGTCGATGGCAGCGGCGTCCTCGAGGCCCCGGGCGCTCCCGCAAGCGAGATTTCGGTGTCGCAAGCCGCTGCAGAAGACGCGTCGCCAGCTCGCGATGCAGCCTCCGATCGATGGCAGGCGCCGGTCCGGATCGGCGCGCAGTTCTTCGGCGCCGTCGTAGATTCCGGCTCGCCAAGTCATCCCTGGATCGAACGCGACCCAACCAACGGCTCACAAAGCCTCAGGGTTCCGCTCCCGTCTCCGGAAATCGCAGACTGGCTGGCGGACATACTCTCCGCCTTGGCCACGACTTTGCGCCGCGGGACCGCTTGACGCGCCACGTTACCATCGGAAAACTGCCGGGCAGGGCGTTGCGATGCAAGGAGATATCGTGAGACGTTTAGAGATCGCGGAGCAGAATCGCTTCCTGCTGCTTCGGCAGCGCGAATTCAGAATTGCCGCCGACGTCATTACGGACGCGTGGATGTCTTTTCCGGACGTGCACGCCGTGGCCGTCATCAGCTCGGTCGCCAAGGCGCTCTGGAAGGAAGTCCCGCGCTTTTCGGAGTTTCGACGGCAGGGCATTGAGGTCTGGCATGAATGCCGCGATCTCGATCTGGCGCTCTGGATCGATTCGCAGCAAGAACTCGACGGACTGCGTCGCGCTGCGGCACGGGCGCTCCGAGCTGCTTTCGAACGAGGAGCCGGTACCAGCGTGGTCAGCCAGCAGCTCGATATGTTCCTGATCGAGCCGGGCACCGACCGATATCTCGGCCGGCTCTGCGAGTTCAAGGACTGTCCGAACGTCAAACGCGATTGCGCAACGCCGGGCTGTGGCGCGATCCGGTTCAACAAAGTCATTGCCGACTTCAAGCCCGGACCGATCTTCTCGAACCGGCGACTCATGCGGTGTTGTATGAGCGCGGGAAAGGGCGGTTGCGTTCGGCGCTCGATCTTCCGAACGTCGAGGAGAGCCTTCCGGGTCTCCGTAGCTCCGGGGAACGGCGCGTCCCGCAGTAAGCTGCGCAAGACCGCATCCGGCAGAGTTATTTGAGACCCGTGCCGTCCAAATGCACTCCCTGCACCAAGCGTCAGCAGCGGCTTGCCCTTCTCGACGATGTTCGTCGCAGCCTCGCTCGCGGTCACCGTGCCGATTTTTTCGCGGCATTGGGACGAGCCGCCTCAGCCCCTCGCCCGGTACCTCGGGGATCACGAACACCTCGTCGGCGCGCCCGTTGTCGCCGCCGCCGCTGTCGGCGCTGTATCCGCAGAATCGTCAGCTAACGTTGCGACTGCGCGTGTTCCTCGACTGGGTCAGCCGCATTTTCGGCGAGGCGAGGCTCTAGCCCAGACCGAGTGCCTTCCGCGATTTGCGCGTCAACTTTGCGACGATCAGGGAATGCGCCTGCGCCAGATAGGCGGTGAGCTCCGCATCGGGCAGGGCGCTGTTGCCGATGAGCTGCACCCATTTGGCCCGCGCCAGATAAGGCGCCGGCCGCGCGAGGCCGTGCTCGATCAGCATCGCATAGGCCATGTTCGAGGTCTTGAACATGTAGCCGCCCGAGCGCGCGGCAAAGCCGCCGCCGAGCGCGAACATCTTGCCGCCGACCTTGAACACGGACGTGCCCTCCCACTGCACCACTTTGGTGACGGCGGGCAGGTGCAGGCAACGCGTTTCGAAGGCCTTGGGTGTCATCGCCGGAGCGATAGCACGTTGCGTGCGGCTTGCGACGCGCTAGCCTGCCGAGCGCGGCGAAGGCGGCCTTGGTGCGGTTGACCGCGTCCTCGAATCGAGTTCCTGTCGCGTCATTTTCATGCTGGATAGCGCGCAATCGCGGCTTTGTCCCGGCCGCTGAGGGGAGTATGTCTGGAGGAGACGGGGTTGTCTGGAACTGTGATCTCTCCATGCTGGAATCGGTTCGCGCGCTCGCCAACGTCCTGAAACGCAAGGATCTCTATGGCCATTTCAGCCGTTCGGCGTTCGAGAAGGGCCACGCTTATCAGGCCCAGGGACGTGTTTCGGGAATAGAGATCAGCGACGATCTGACCCACATCGAGGCGGACGTCGAGGGCAGCGAGATCGACGATTACTTCGTCGAGGTCCAATTGAAGTTCAAGGATGCGCAGCTCGTCGATGTCAGAGGCAAATGCAGCTGCCCGATGGCGCGCAACTGCAAGCATGTGGTGGCGACGCTGCTCGAGGCGATCAGCGAAACCCCATCCGAGGCGCCTCCGCCGCGGCCCACCGTGCCGGGGCGACCGCCAGGTGTTCTGCCCTACGAAATCAATGAATGGCTCGACAAGCTCGGCAAGGCGGTTCGGAGCGACGACTACCCCGCCGACGTGAATCAGCACCTGCTCTATCGTCTGCATCCCTCCGACGAGCGCATCGCGATGCCCGTTCTGGCGGTTAGCCTGCTCTCGGTGCGGACACTGAAGAACGGCAATTACTCGGACAGCTACGCGCAGCCGAACGTCGCCGATTTCTCCGCTGACCGGGCGCCGAAATACTATCGCGATTCCGATATCGATATCGTGTCGCAACTGAGGGCGCACGGAGGCGGATATTCTTTCCGAGCGCCACCGCAGTCCGCTGACCTGTTGACCAAGATTCTCGCCACCGGCCGCGCCTTTTGGCTCGACTACAAGCGCGCGCCGTTGCGCTGGGGCGAAAAGCGTGAGGGCCGCATCGAATGGCGCCAGGTCGGGCTGCGAACGGTGGCGCCGCATCTGATCGTGCCGGGCGTCATCGCACTCAACGCCGAGCCTCCGGTCTATGTCGATGAGGCTGCCGGGACGATCGGGCCGGTTGCGCTGGACATGCCGCCGCGGCTCGCAGCTCAGTTGCTCTCCGCGCCGGCAATTCCGCGAGCCGAACTCGACGAGGTATCGCGCCAGCTCGGTCGAAGGTTGCCCGTGCAGCATCATGATCTTCTGCCGTCCAGGCCGGCGCAGCCAACGCAGGTCGACGCGCCGCCGGTTCCCATTCTGCGCTTGATGCCAGGCAAGGAAAGCGCAAGTGCGTTCTACTACCGCAGGCGCGAGCAGAACAGCGATCCCATCGGCGTCGCGCAACTCCATTTCCGCTACGGCCCGATCGAGATCGAATCGACCAAGCGGGGAGCCCTTCTGGAAGCGTTTCATGCCGGACGGGTTTATGAGATCACGCGCCGCCAGCCGGCGGAACGGCAGGCCCGCAAGCGGCTGACCGATCTCGGTTTCGTCGCGGCAAAGTCCAGCTTTCCCTATCTGGACTATCGCCACGATGGCGATCTGGCATTGGCCGAGCCTGACGATTGGTTTGAGTTCCTCAGCTTGCATGTTGCGGGATTGCAGGCCGTAGGCTTTGAGATCATTGTCGACGACGCGTTTCCGTTTCGGCTGGCGCAGACGTCTGGCGATTTTGACGCGGAATTTGAATCGAGCGGTATCGATTGGTTTGAATTGGCGCTCGGCATCGACATCGACGGCAAGCGCCAAGATCTGGCGCCCCTGATTGCTGCGTTGGTGGCGAGGCCCGATTTCACTCCGGACGCCATCCGGGAGCGGGCCGATGCTGGCAAGCCCTTCCTGCTTCCGCTCGCGGATGGTCGCTATCTGGCGCTGGCGGCCAATCGCTTTCTTCCACTGGTTTTAGCGCTTCACAGTTTGAAACTGAGCGGCTTTGGCGCGTCGGAAAAAATCAGGCTGTCGCGCGCCGAATTGGTGCCGCTGCTTGGATTGGAAAACGAGCATTTCGTATTCCGCGGAGCCGATAGTATTCGCCGTCTTGCCGGGCTGCTTCAGGCGCGCGGGCTCGCCCCGCCGCCTTTGCCGGAGAGCTTCCGTGCCGAGCTTCGGCCTTACCAGGCCCACGGCCTCGCCTGGCTCGACCTCCTTCGCGAGAGCGGGCTCGGAGGCGTGCTGGCCGACGATATGGGGCTTGGCAAGACGGTCCAGCTTCTGGCGTTGCTCGTGCTCGAGAAGACGCGGGGCAATCTCACGCACCCCGCGCTGATCGTCGCGCCGACCAGCCTGATGACCAACTGGTTCAATGAGGCGCAGCGGTTCGCACCCGATCTGAAGGTGCTCGTGCTCCACGGTCCCGACCGCAAGCAGCACTTTGGGGCCATCCCTGACTACGACCTCATCCTGACAACCTATCCTCTCATTGCGCGGGATCGCGACGTGCTGTTGTCGCGCGGGTGGCACATTGCGGTGCTGGATGAGGCTCAAACAGTGAAGAATCCCGATGCCGCAACGACGAGATGGCTCCGCGACGTCAAGGCGCAGCACCGCTTCTGCATGACGGGAACGCCGATGGAAAACCACCTGGGCGAGCTGTGGTCGATCATGAGCTTCGTCAATCCGGGCTATCTCGGCGACAAGACGGCCTTCGCGCGGCAATGGCGTGCGCCCATCGAGAAGCGTGCCGACAAAGTGCGCTCCGCGGCCTTGGCGCAGCGCGTAAAGCCTTTCCTGCTGCGCCGGACCAAAAGGGAGGTGGCGACGGAGCTGCCGGCAAAAACCGAGATCGTCGAAACCATCGTGCTGGAGGGCGCGCAGCGCGATGTCTACGATTCGATCCGGCTTTCAATGTCGCGCAAGGTTCGCAGGGCGATCGAGGAGCGCGGCCTCGCCAAGAGCCATATCGTAGTCCTGGAAGCGTTGCTCAGGATGCGGCAGGCGTGCTGCGATCCGGCGCTCCTGAAACTCAATGACGGGCTGGAGCGGCCGTCTGCCAAACTTGACCGGCTGATGGAGATGGTGCTCGAACTGCTCAGCGAGGGCAGGAAGATCATCGTGTTCTCGCAATTCACCTCCATGCTCGATCTGATCCGGACGCGCTTCGACGCCGAACAGCTGCGCTATAGCATGCTCACCGGGAAGACCAGGGATCGCAAGACGGTGATCGAGGCCTTTCAGGGCGGTGCGAGCGACATTTTTCTGATCAGCCTGAAGGCCGGCGGCGTCGGTCTCAATCTCACCGCGGCGGATACCGTGATCATTTTCGATCCTTGGTGGAATCCCGCCGTCGAGGAACAGGCGATCGACCGTGCCCATCGTATTGGGCAAGACAAGGGTGTTTTCGTCTACAGGCTCGTTGCCGCCGGAACGATCGAGGAAAAGATGGACGAACTCAAGGCCAGGAAGCGCGCTCTCGCCGACGGCCTGTTCGATCACGAGGGCCAAATCGCGGCGACACTCACCGAGGATGACGTCAAGGCTCTGTTCGAGGCCTAGCGGCGTGACGCCGCGCCAGCATGTCTATGCAGGGCCGAGGGCCTGACTCGCCTTTATCCGCGCGCTCAAATACGGCTTCGATCGATGACGTTGCCGCTCAATGGTGGAACCGAGCTGTCGCTGAAGGTAGCGTGACGCTCGGCAATCTAGAAATGATGTACGCCGAGCGCCGAAAAGGCGCCGTCATGGACGTCGTGACCGTCGCCCGTCGGCTGGCCGAGGAAGCCAAGATGCAGGGTCAGCGGCGGTAAGGCTGCCATTGGGACCGCGCCGGCGGTGTCGAGGCCGGCGATGCCAGCGTCGTGTGCGCTCGCGCCGTCATGCTGCACGTTGAGGGGCGAACTCACGATATCTGTGACCAGCGCGTCGACGAGGTTGGTGGCGGGCGCATGATCTACGCCGCCTCCGACCGAGTGCAGGAGACCGCCGACGATGCCGGTGACATTGTCCGCAAGTTGGCCGATCGTGCCGGTGACAGAGGAGGTCAGCTGCGTCACGGTCGTACTCAAGCTGTCGAGCGTGTGCGACACCACCGCGAGCGACGTGTCGACGAGGTTTGTGATGGTGCTGCCGAGCTGGTCGAGTGACGTTCCCGGATCGACGACGGAGGTCGTGTTCACATCGGCATGCGCGGTGCCGTCCCCCGCGCCCGGGACGTGATCGGGTGTGAGTGGAACGCTCGCAGCATCGACGTGGCCTTCAGTCTGGACGGACGCGGTAACGTGGTCCGGCGCCACGGTTGTCGGGTCCGCGTTTCCACCGGTACCCAAGATGCCGCTGCCGGCCGATGCATCCGCGTGCAGCACCGGAGTGACATCATGCGGTGACGGCGCGGTCGCATCGGTATGCTGATCACTGGAGGCAGGCTGCTGCTCGCTCGGCAACGCTTCCGTCGGTGCCGGATCGGCGGCGTGCGCGGGCGTTGCGAGCGAATCCATCGGAGGCGGCGGGGTATCGATGGCGCCGTGATTGCGGGCCGCGTGGGCCTCATCGAGGAAAGCAATCAGCGCCGTCATGAACGCGACGGTCTCGTCCGTCGTGATGTGGCGTGAGAGCTCGGCTCTCTCAGCGCGGCGGTTGTTCTGCTCGGATGCAGCCATCGGCCTTGCTCTCCCCGTCAGTGTTCGCGGAAGGCGCGGGTCAGTTCATCGCGCAAGGGACCGAAAATATATTCGAACAGCGTGCGCGGGCGGGTCGGCACGATCACTTCGGCCGGCATGCCGGACTGCAGTTCGATGCGCGATTTTTTCACATCTTCCGGCTCGAGCGAAACTTCGACGGCGTAATAGCCGGGGCCAGACTTGTCGTTGGTGACGCGGTCGGCCGAAACCGTTCTTACGGTGCCGTAGAGGCGGGGACGCTCGACGTAGTTGACGCCGGTGAGGCGGATTTCGGCGCGGCGGCCGACCGCCACGTCGTTAATGTCGGAGAGCTTCAGTTGCGCATCGACGATCAGCGGATTGTCGGAGGGGACGATGTCCATGAGCTTGGCGCCCGGCTGGATCACGCCGCCTTCCGTGAACACGTCGAGCCCGACCACCGAGCCGGTGGCGGGCGCCCTGATCTGGGTGCGGGTCACGACGTCGGTCGCGGCGTCGACCTTCGGCGCGAGCTCGGCGAGCTTGTTCTCGGTGGTACGAAGCTGGTCGGTGATCTCGCTCATCCTGGCGCGTTCGGCCTTGGCGATCTCGAGCTCGTTCTGCGAGATCTGCTGCTGCATGCCGGCGATGGTGGCACGCTGCGCGCCGATGTCGGCCTGGAGCTTGGCGTCCTCGCGCTGCAAGGCCAAGATCCGGTTCTTCGGCGTGTAGCCCTGTTCATACAGGCGCTGTGCGCCGTTCATCTCGTCGGACAAGAGCTCGCGCTGCTTCTCGGTACCGGTGAGCTGGGCCTGCGTGCCGCCGATCTGGGCGTTCAGCTCGGCGATCTTGCCCTTGAGCACGGCTGTCTCTGCCGCGAATTGATGCTCGCGTGCGGCCATCATCGCGACCTCGTTTGCCATCGCCTGGCGCAGCGCAGGCTTTGCATCTTGCGGATCGACGCCGAAATCCGGCGCCGCGCGGCCGTCGCGCTCGGCGATCAGCCGCGCTTCCGCCGCGCTGGTCGCGTCGCGATCGGCGACCAGCACCTCGAGCTTGGCACGCGGATCACTGTCGTCGAGCGCCAGGAGGAGTTGTCCCTTCTCGACGCGAGCGCCGTCGCGGACCAGCAGCTGGCGGATCACGCCGCCATAGGGATGCTGCACGCTCTGACGCCGTCCTTCGACCTGGAGGTTGCCGCTCGCAATCGCAGCACCCGAGATCGGGGCGAGCGTGCCCCACAGCGTCATTGCGGATGTGAATGCGCCGACCACGATGGCGCCGACGAGCGCCGGCCGTCCCGGTCGCGCGTAAAACGAGCGATCGCGGTCGGCGATATAGGTTGCGCCGAGCGTCGTCATGATGCTCCTGACCGCGTGGCGGCCTGTTGCTGCAAGGCCTGATAGACCTCGCCGGGCGGGCCGAGCATGTCGAGCATGCCGTTGCGCAGCACCATCATGATGTCGACGACATCGAGGATCGTGGTGCGGTGGGTGATGACGATGACGGCCGCACCGTCGGCCTTGGCCTGGAGCAGGGCGGCCTTCAGCGATTCTTCGCCGGGAGCATCGAGATTGGCGTTCGGCTCGTCCAGCACGAGCAGCGGCGGGCGGCCGAGCAGCGCCCGCGCAAGGCCGAGCCGCTGGCGCTGGCCGCCGGAGAGGCCGACGCCACCGACGCCGAGCCGCGTGTCGTATTGACGGGGGAGGTCGAGCACCATCTCGTGGATGCCGGCGCGGATCGCTGCGTCGATGATCTCGTCGGTCGAGGCCTCGCCGAACCTTGCGATGTTCTCGCGCACGGTGCCGGCGAACAGGCCGACGTCCTGCGGCAGGTAGCCGACGTGACGGCCGAATTCGACCGGGTCCCAGTGATTGTAGTCGAGACCGCCGAAGCGCAGCCGCCCGGTGGCGGGTGCCATCGCGCCGACGAGCAGCCGCGCCAGCGTGCTCTTTCCGGAGCCGCTGGGACCGACGATGCCGAGCGCTTGTCCGCCCGCAAGTTCGAAAGACAGGCCCTTGAGCACCGGCTGTTGCCGCGACGGCAGCTCGCAGACGAGATCCCGCACCTCGACAGTGTTGCGCTGCTTCGGCACGATGGTCTGCGGCGTGGTCAGGTCGATGGTGGCGAGCAGGTCGCGCACCTCCGCGTAGGCGTCACGCGCACCGATGAACTGCTTCCAGGTGCCGACCGCCTGTTCGACCGGCACCAGCGCGCGGCCCATGACGATGCTGGCGGCGAAAATGGTCGCGGGCGTGATGGCATGGTCGATGGCCAGCCAGGCGCCGGTGCCAAGCATCAGCGATTGCAGCAGCAGGCGAAAGAAGCGAATCGACGACGTCATCACCGCATTTTTGTCGCTGGCAACCGCTTGCTGCACCAGCATAGCGGAACGCTGGCTCTGCCAGTTGCGCTCGACCGCCGGCTGCATGCCCATGGCGCGGATCACGTCAGCATGGCGCAGCACGTTCTCGGTGAAGACATAGGACTGGTTTCCGGACGCCTCGGCCTGCTTCATCGGGGCCCGGGTCAGAACCTCATTCACGCCGGCGAGCCCCAGCAGCAGCAGGGCGCCTATGCTGGCGACGAGGCCGAGCAAGGGATGAATGAAGAACAGCAGCAGCAGGTAGATCGGAATCCACGGCAGGTCGAACGCGAAGTAGATACCGGGGCCGGTCACGAAGGTGCGGAACTGGTCGAGATCGCGCAGCTGCTGGGCGCCCCGCGAAGCGCAGCGCTCGGCCGATCGCACCACCAGGGCCTCGAACACGCGCGTCGACAATTCCATGTCGAGCCGGATGCCGCAGCGGATCAGGATCCATGCACGCACGGCGTCGAGGCCCGCCATGGTTAGCAGCGCGATGCCGAGGATCAGGGTGAGAAGGACCAGCGTGGAGATGTTTTCATTGAGCAGGACGCGGTTATAGACCTGCATCAGATACAGCGGTGAGCTGAGATAGAGCAGGTTGATCGCGCTGGAGAACAGTCCCGCCCACAGGAAATGCGGCCACAGCTTGAGCAGCGCTTCCCGGACATCGTCGCTAGGCCGTGACGGCATCTCGGCGCCGTCCGAGACCATCAGTGTCCCTGCCGCCATTCGGATCTATCCTCGATTGTCGTGGTTGCGCGTGGCGCAGGCGCAAGAAAGTAACGTGGGGCTCGTTGCCCCACGCCACAGATTGGTCGGAGATTGTCCGAAGTTACGACTCAAACGAGCCCATGGAGCAGCCCGCCGGCGTCGAGATGGCCGACATCTGCGGTCAAGCCGACGGCGGTTGGCGCCGATACCGACGCGTCGAGGCCCGCGGTTCCGGCCGACAGGTCGATGCTGGGATTGGTCTCGACTAGCGCACCGAGATCGAGCGTGTGCGACAGATCCGCCGTTCCGCTTGCACTTCCGCCTGCACCGGCACTGCCTGATACGGCACCCGTTGTGCTTCCGAGCAGACCGTCGACAGTCCCGAGCAGGTTTCCGAGAAGGGCCATGTGAACTCCTTTGGTTGGATGGCAGTTGAGATTGCGACGAAGAGTCGCCGCCAAAGAATTCGTGCCGGCGTCGAAGGTTGCGGACTCACATGAGGCCATTTGGTGCTGATTTTTTGGGCGCGGAACTCCTTGCGTCACTTGCGCGCAAAATCGTGTGGTCCTGAGGCCCGGGGTCAGTGCGTCAAGTCTTGCGGTGATGTGGCGGCCCGACCGGGCCCGCGCATCAGCCATCTGCGTGGCGACGGGGCAATAGTGGATCGCTCCCCGGGAAGCTCACGACATAAGCCGTTCCAACCATTGCGCAGGGAAGGCCGGGATGCCTCCGGTTGCCCTGTGGTTTTCCCGCTGTGCATCGTTGCGCAACCTACCTTGCGCATAGCCGGCCATGGGCGCCAGCCGGCGCCCGGTCTTCCCTGCGCCCTCTTTCATTTGAGGGCGAGGCGATTAAGCAAAGCTCGGGCGAAATAAGCCGCGAGGATGCGAAGCTGCGCCTGCAGTTTGGAAATCAAATATCGAACCCTGTCGCAAGCACCAGCCCATCACCGTCACCCCTAAGGTGCTCCTCGCATCTGGCCCTCAGCGACGTCTCCCGCTACGCTCCCCCCAACCACAAACCTTCGGGAGGCAAGCACAATGCCCAAGCTCGACCATCTCCGTCCCAGCGGCCTGCATCACAATCCGGCCTATTCCCACGTCGTCACCGCCACGGGTGCGCGCACCATCTACATCTCCGGGCAGGTGTCAGTGGACGAGGAGGGGCGGATCGTCGGTGAGGGCGACATCGCCGCGCAGACGACGCAGGTGATGCAGAATCTCGGCCACGCGCTGAAAGCGGCCGGCGCCAGCTACGCCAACATCGTCAGGATCACGACCTTCGTCGTCGGCTACAAGCCTGAGCTGCGCCCGATCATCGGCAAGGCCCGCTCCGTCTTCTTCGAAGGCATGGAGCCGCCGGCCTCTACCCTCGTCGGCGTCTCCGCGCTCGCCGCGCCGGAATGGTTGATCGAGATCGAGGCGGTGGCCGTCGCGGATTGAGGCCTTGCGAACGCCGTGCGCGCAATGGATCGCGCACGATCCGTACAACCCTCACTCCTGCGCCTTCTCCGGCCCTTCATACGCAATCCCGCGGATCACCGCGCCGCCGCCGAACTTCTTGCGCAAGCTGTCTACCGCCCGCTCGGCGTGGGCGGCGCGGCGGTCGAGCATGTCGGTGTCGTCGGCGGGCGAGCCTTCGCGCAGCGCGCTGACGCCGGCGCCCATCAGGCGGAAGGCGGTGCCGTCGATTTCCTTGGCCAGCATCTCGCGGCAGATCGCGAAGATCTTCGCAGCGAGCTGCGTCGGGCCGACGATCGACTGCGATCGCGTGCGCTGGCGGAAGTCGGCGGTCTTCAACTTCAGCGTGACGGTCGAGCCGGCGAGCTCGCTGCTCTTCAGCCGCGAGGATGTCTTCTCGCACAGACGCCACAAGATTCGCTCCAGCGTCGCGAAATCGCGGATATCGGTCTCGAAGGTGGTTTCGCTCGAGATCGTCTTGGCGCCGCGATCGGGCTCGACGCGTCGGTCGTCGATGCCGCGCGCGAGCCGCCACAGCCTGCGGCCATCGCTCGGAAACTGCCGCATCAGCTCGATCTCGTCGGCCTTCTGGAGGTCGGCGATGATGCGGAAGCCGCGCTGCACCAGGCGCTCCTGCGTCGCGGGGCCTACGCCAAAAATAAAGCCGACCGGCTTCTCCGCCAGCATCGCGCGCGCTTCCTCCTGGTCGAGCGCGGCAAAGCCGCGCGGCTTGTCCAGATCGGAGGCGATCTTGGCCAGGAACTTGTTGCAGGACAGGCCGACCGAGACACTGATGCCGATGTCGCGCTCGATGTTGCGGGCAAAGCGCGCCAGCACTTTTGCCGGGATCATGCCGTGGACTCGTTCGGTTCCGGAGAGATCGAGAAAGGCCTCGTCGATCGAGAGCGGCTCGACCAGCGGCGTCAACGCCTGCATGGCCTGGCGTACCTCGCGGCCGACGCGGACGTATTTCGCCATGTCGGGCGGGATCACGACCGCGTGCGGACAGGCTTCCAGCGCCTTGTACATCGGCATCGCCGAGCGCACGCCATAGGTGCGCGCGATGTAGCAGGCCGCCGACACCACGCCGCGCTTGCCCCCGCCGATGATGACGGGCTTGTCGGCGATCTCGGGGTTGTCGCGCTTCTCGACCGTTGCATAGAAGGCGTCGCAATCGATATGGGCGAGGGTCAGCGTCGACAGCGCCCGATGGCGGACGAGCCGGGGGGAACCGCAGGCCGAACAGCGCCGCGCGGCCATGCCCTGATCGGCCAGACAATCCCGGCAGAAGCAGCGTGGCCCGGCCGACTCGGGTGCGCTCACGGCACGTCACGCTCCCAGGTGCGGTCGCCGAGCGCGTCGCCCAGCACCTGCCGCGCTGCGGCAACGTTGGTCGGATGCAGTTCGGACGTGCTCGCAAAGGCCTTCACGGTGGCGTCATCACGCAGCACGAAATCGAGCACGCTGAGGAGGAAATTGGGGTCCGAGGCGGCATTCCGCAGCGTCTCCGGGCCGACACCTGTCTCGGCCAGAAACAGGCCCAGCCGCTCGGGATCGCCCGCGACGAAGGACAGAGCCTGAATCGCAACGATTTCAGCGACTTCGCGGGGGTTGTGAACAGGCTTTTTCAAGGGCTCAGTTTGCCTTTCCATTAACTTTCAGTGTCTACTTTGGGAATCATCATGCCCGAGTCTCGTGCCTAAGTCTTGCGACCCCGGGCAAGCAACTGGAAACCACATCGCAGAAAGTCGGCACTCGGGTTTAACGAAACTAGAGCGAATCTGAGGCTAGTTTGAATCCAGTTTTCGAAGCGCCGGCGAGCGGCGCCTGAGGCGTCATATGTATCGCTCTGCTGGCCAATCGGGAGGACGGAATGGCTAAGACCGTCCTGATCGTGGAAGACAACGAGCTCAACATGAAGCTGTTCCGCGATCTGTTGGAGGCGCACGGCTACCAGACCTCGGGCACCAGCAACGGCTACGAGGCGCTCGACCTCGTTCGCAAGATGCGCCCCGACCTCGTGCTGATGGATATTCAACTGCCGCAGGTCTCAGGCCTGGAGGTCACGCGCTGGATCAAGGACGATCCGGAGCTGCGCGCCATTCCCGTCGTCGCGGTCACGGCGTTTGCGATGAAGGGCGACGAAGAGCGCATCCGCGAAGGCGGCTGCGAGGCCTATTTGTCCAAGCCGATCTCGGTCGGCAAGTTCATTGAGACGGTCCGACGCTTCATCGGATAGGAAGTGAGTTCAAAGTGTCCGCGCGTATCCTGGTCGTCGATGACGTTCCTGCCAACGTCAAGCTGTTAGAGGCCCGTCTGTCCGCCGAATATTTCGATGTGATGACCGCCTCGAACGGCACCGAGGCGCTGGCCATCTGCAGCCGCGCCGAATGTGACATCATCCTGCTCGACGTCATGATGCCGGACATCGACGGTTTCGAGGTCTGCCGCCGCCTCAAGACCGATCCGGCGACCCACCACATTCCCGTGGTGATGGTGACGGCGCTCGACAGCCCCGCCGACCGCAACCGCGGGCTGGAGGCTGGTGCCGATGATTTCCTGACCAAACCCGTCTCCGACGTCGTGCTGATCGCGCGGGTGCGCTCGCTGACGCGGCTGAAGATGATGACGGACGAGCTGCGCATGCGTGCCATCACCTCGCTCGAGATCGGCATGCAGGCGCCGGAGCGCACCGCGGTGGCCGACACCGGCAAGGGCGGCCGCATCCTTCTGGTCGATGACCGCCAATCCTCCTATGAGCGGCTGGCGACGCTGCTCGCCGCCGAGCACACGGTCGATGTCGAGCCCAATCCCACGGAGGCGCTGTTCCACGCCGCCGAGGGCAATTACGACCTCTTGATCGTCTCGCTCGATCTCAACAATTTCGACGGCCTGCGGCTGTGCAGCCAGGCGCGCTCGCTCGAGCGCACGCGGCACGTGCCGATCCTGGCGATCGCGGAAGCCGAGAACTCCACGCGGCTGCTCCGCGGCCTCGAGATCGGCGTCAACGATTATCTGCTGCGCCCCATCGACAAGAACGAGCTGCTCGCGCGCGCGCGCACCCAGATCCGCCGCCGTCGCTACACCGATCATTTGCGCGACAACGTGCAGAACTCGATCGAGGCGGCGATCACCGACGCGCTGACCGGCCTGCACAACCGCCGTTACATGGAAAGCCATCTGGCGACGCTCGCCGAGCAGGCCTCGACCCGCGGCAAGCCGTTGGCGCTGATGATCCTGGACATCGACTATTTCAAGTCGATCAACGACAATTACGGGCATGATGCCGGCGACGACGTGCTGCGCGAGTTCGCGGTGCGGGTGCGCAAATCGATCCGCGGCATTGATCTGGCCTGCCGCTACGGCGGCGAGGAATTCGTCATCGTGATGCCCGAGACCGATCTCCACGTCGCCGGCATGGTCGCCGAGCGCCTGCGCCGCTCGATCGCGGGCGAGCCGTTCGCCGTCCACAAGGGCACCAAGCGCATCGAGGTCACGATCTCGATCGGCCTGACCACGCTGGAGCAGAAGGGCGAGGCGGTGGCTGACGTGCTCAAGCGCGCCGATACCGCGCTCTACCGCGCCAAGCACGACGGCCGCAATCGCGTGGTGTCGCACGCGGCGTGAGGCCAGCCGAGAATAAAAAACGCGAAAACAACCCCATGCACAGTAGCCGAGGCTAGCGGGACCAACGGCTTACGCGCGCCGCATTACGCGGAACCGCAACGCCGTTTGACTCGTCGGGCAAAACAGGAGCATTTTGGTACGGTCGGGCAGTGGGACGACTTCTGTCGCTACATCCTCAACTGTCGTCCCGGCGAAGGCCGGGACCCATATCCCCAGGACGGGGTTGTGGTGCGAGCAGGTAACCACGAGTCTTCGCCAAACTGCTTTTCGTGGGTATGGGTCCCGGCCTTCGCCGGGACGACAACTAATGCGGCGCGCGCTTGCCTCGCTTCACCGCCGGATTCGCCACCGCATCCCCCACATCCACCCCCGCACTCCGCAGCAGCACCTTCGCCGCTTCCTTCGCCGCACGCGCCATCGCGGGATCATCGCGGACGAGGTCCTGGGCGATGGAGCCGTCGACCAGCAGCACGAGCTGCGTTGCCAGCGCCTCGGCCTCCGCGACGCCGAGCTCGTTCAGGCGGTCGCGAAACCAGATGCGGCGGCTCTCCTTGAAGGCGATCGCGATCTTCTTCACGGAGCGGTCTGCTGGCCCGAGCTCTGCGACTGCATTCACGAATGGGCAGCCGCGAAAATCCTTGGCGGCGAAGCGCCGCTCCAGCGAATCGAAGGTGGCGAGGATCTGCTCGGCCGGCGGCTTGTCGGAGGTGCGCTGAGCTACGAAGCGGCGCTCCAGATAGGCCGCGATCAGCGCGTCCTTGGACGGGAAGTGGTTGTAGAGCGTGCGCTTGGAGATGCCGATCTCGGCCGCGATGGTATCGACGCCGATAGCGCGAATGCCTTGCAGATAGAACAGCTTGTCGGCGGTCTCGAGGATCCGCTCCTTCATCGTCTGTGGGGAGGGCAGGGGAGCCATGCGACGGGATAAGTCCTCTTGATGTTCTCTTGGCTTGACAGCGCCTGCTAACCATAGCCTAAGTACACAGGTCTGTGTAACTAAAATCAACGGGATTCGCAGACGGCGGCACGCGTGCCGCGCCGCCTAGGGAGAATAAGAACAATGCCCCTGTTGCAGGTCCTGCGTCCCACGCTTCCCATCCTGATCGGCGCCTCCATCATGCTCACGCTGAGCATGGGGCTGCGGCAGTCGCTCGGCATCTTCCTGCAACCGCTGACGCACGACATCCACATTTCGGTGTCGGATTTCACGCTGGCGCTGGCCGTGCAGAACCTCGCCTGGGGTTTTCTCCAGCCGCTCGCCGGCGCGATGACCGTGCGCTACGGCTTCCGTCCCATCATGATCGTGGGATCGCTGATGTACATCGCAGGCCTCGTGCTGATGGCGACCGCGAACGGGCTCGTCGCCATCATGATCGGCGCCGGCGTGCTGATCGGTACCTCGCTGGCCTGCACCGCCGCCGCGATCGCGATGTCGGTGGCGGCCCGCGCGGTGCCGGAGATGGTGCGCTCGACCGTGCTCGGCATCGTCTCCGGCGCCGGCTCGCTCGGCGCGCTGCTGTCGGCGCCGCTCGGGCAGTTGCTCAATGAGGGCTTTGGCTGGCGCATTGGGCTCGCCGGCTTCGTGGTGATGTCGGTGCTGATGATCCCCGCCGCCTGGTACGCCGGGCGTGTCGACAACATTCCGCTGCCCAAGCCCGCGGCCGACGACATCGGCGATGCCACGGCGATGATCGCGGCGCGGACCGCGTTCGGCAATGCGTCCTTCGTGGTGATGACCTGCGCCTATCTGGTTTGCGGCATGCAGCTGGTGTTCCTCACCACGCATTTGCCGTCCTACCTTGCCATCTGCGGCCTCGATCCGATGCTGAGCGCCCAGACGCTCGGCATGATCGGCGGCTTCAACGTGCTCGGCTCGCTGTTCTTCGGCTGGGCCGGCCAGCGCTGGAATAAACTCGCCCTGTTAGGCGCGATCTACATCATCCGCTCGCTCGCACTGGCCTGGTACTTCATGCTGCCGGCGACGTCCGCCTCGACGCTGCTGTTCGGCGCAATCATGGGCTTCCTGTGGATGGGCGTGGGGCCGCTGGTAGCGGGCGCCGTCGCCGAAATGTTCGGGCTGCGCTGGCAGGCCATGATCCAGGGCCTCGCCTTCATGAGCCATCAGGTCGGCAGCTTCCTCGGCGCCTACGGCGGCGGGTTGATCTACGACTCGCTCGGCTCCTACACCATGGCGTGGCGGATCGGCGTGGCGCTGGGTTTGGCGGGCGGCATCGTGCAGGTCGCGTTCGCGCTGATCCGGCCGTCGCAGCCGCCGGTGTTGCGGACGGCGTAGGGGGCGCGTGTCCTCGTGAGCGTCCGCTTAGAATTTTACAGCGGCGTCGCGCTGCTTGGTCGTGATCGGCCGCTTTTGACCCATGTGAGACATGGCATGCGTCGGCAGGACCCTCGACCGTGGCCAGCGATAACCGCCCGATTCGATCGAAGCACTATCTGCACCGAGGGGTTCTGCAAGCGAGGCCGACAAACGTCTGCTCGTTGGGCAACGACGTGACCCAGTCTAGGGATGCGCGCCTATCGCCCCCGTCATTTTTCGGCGCAGGTCGTACCACCCGCGATAGGGGGCCGCTGGTGTTGCGACTTCACGTGCGCAAGTAGCCTTCAACCTCGCCCTCAGCCGAGGCGAGCTCTCCTCCAGCGGCTCGCCCTGCATCTCATCTGGGTCATGAGGCCCTGGGAATAGATCTGCACTGCGATCTTGGGTGCCGGCTGCGGGTAGAGCGTACCATTCGGCGTCGTTCGTCGGCCGAGGTCTTGAGCGTCGTCAGGTTGTCGAAGGCCGGAAGGTCGTGGCCTCCGCTCGCGGCCGCCATCTTTTCGATTGCCTTCGGCTGCGACAGGTGCGCCAGCAGGCTCTTTGCCGCCGGCTTGCTCTTGGCGAAGGACCAGATCCCCAGAAGAAAGGAATGAAGGGTAGCGAAGCCGCCCTTCGGACCCGCCGCCGACCTGGCGCGATTGCCCCAAAGGAGACTCGTCAATTGGCAGCGAACCCGCAAAGAAAGCCGAAGTGAGACCCATAGCCGCCGCCTCAAGCTAGCACTTGATTTCCTGCTGCGACGGGCGACAATGACGTCGCGCCAGCTTCCGGTACCGAATTTCATATAAGACGGGGAAAACCCGCTTGGCCACGGCAATACCGTCGCTGCGCGGGAGGGACCGTTATGACGGTAGGGTTCATGCGCTGGCAGCAGCGCCGACGCGATCCGGGCCGCCCGTGGTATCGCCGTTACGACTGGGAGCGATGTAGTCGCGCCGTTGCTCTGCAAAGAATTCGCCCTCTTTCGCGGCGAACTCGCCACCACGCCGCTGCAAGTGGAACACCAACAAATGATCATCGAGCCAACGTATTGCGCACGTTGTCGCGTGCGCATGCGTTGAACCACGGAGGCGCGATAGACTGAAAAGGGACTCCAAGCCGGCGTAGACTGGCCAAGGGGCATCAGCTCAGACACACCGAGGGAGGAATGCATGACGACAGTAACCCGACGTCACGTCCTCAAGAGCGGTACCGCGCTCGCGGGCGGCATGGCCGGCATCCTGGCCACCGGCCGCGCGCCCGCTTTTGCACAGGGCACGACGGTACACTGGCTGCGCTGGACCGACTTCGTTCCGGCGTCAGATCAGCTTCTGCGCAACGAAATCGCCAAGGAGGGCGAGAAGGCGCTCGGCATAAAGCTCAATATCGAGACCATCAACGCCAACGACATCCAGGCCCGCGTCACCTCGGCGATCCAGTCGGGGTCAGGCCCCGACATCGTCTGCGTCCTCAACAATTGGGGGCAGCTTTACGGCGAGAGTGTCATAGACGTCAGCGACATCGCTGAGGAACTCGGCAAGGGCCAGGGCGGCTTCTACGAAACATCCCGCGCTGTCGCCAATGACGGCAAGAAATGGATTGCAGTGCCGTGGTGCATCGTCGGCCTGCAGATCGCATACCGAAAGTCCTGGTTTGCCGAGATCGGCTACACGGATGGAAAATTTCCCCAGACGTGGGAAGAGTATCGTGAGGCCGGCAAGAAGCTGAAGGCAAAGGGACGGCCCATCGGCCAAACGCTGGGGCACACCTTCGGCGATGCGCCCGCCTTCACTTACCCCTACCTGTGGTCCTGGGGCGGCAAGGAGGTCGAAGCAGACGGCAAGACGGTTGTGCTAAACAGCCCAGCAACGGTCGAGTCGGTGAAGTTCATGGTGGCCTTCTGGAAGGACGCCCACGATGAAGGCGGGCTCGCCTGGGACGATTCCAACAACAACCGCGCTTTTCTGTCCGGGACGTGCAGCGCCACGCTCAATGGCGCCTCGATCTACATCGAGTCTCTGCGCAAGCCGGGTACCTACAAGACGGAGGCAGGCGGGCAACTGAAGGACGACATCCTGCACGCCGCGCTGCCCAAGGGTCCCGGCGGGCAGTTCAGCTATCACGTCCCGTTCTCGAACCTCCTGATGGGTTATTCGAAGAACCAGGATGCGGCGAAGAAATTCCTTGGCTGGATTCACTCCAAGGACGTCTACGACAAGTGGTTCGTCTCCCAGAAGGGCTTCTCGGTGGGTCCGACCACGGATTGGGAAAAGCACAAGCTGTGGGGCGACGACCCGATCATGCTGCCCTACAAGCAAGCGGCGCGCACAGGGCGCTTCGCTGGCTACCAAGGGCCCTCTACGCGCAAGGCAGCCGAGGTCGTAACCAAGTACATCATCATTGATATGTACGCAAAGGCCGTCCAAGGCATGCCCGCCGAGGATGCCGTGAAGTGGGCAGAGGCTGAGCTCACGAAGGTCTACGTCTGAGGTTAAGCCGTCCCTCTCCCCATCTTTGGTGGGGAGCAAGGGAATTTTCCGACCGACGAGGATCGAACATGGCGATAAGCGCGGTTTCCGCCACCACGCTCCGCGAGGCGCCCCCTCCGCGGCGACAGCGGTTGCTAGAGGACGAGCGCTGGCTGGCGTTCGTGCTGCTGGTGCCGACCATCGTGCTGCTCGGCATGTTCATTGCCTATCCCTTCATTCGAGGGATATTGCTGTCGGTCACCAACTCGCGCGTCGGTATGCCCGGCGACTTCGTCGGCCTCGCTAACTTCTACAAGATCTTCAATGACGGGATCTTTCGCACCTCCGTTTACAACACCTTCGTCTATACGGGCGTGACCACCGTCTTCAAGCTGGCGCTCGGGCTGTGGCTGGCCATGCTGCTCAACCGTAATTTCCACGGCAAGGCTTTTACCCGTGCTTTCATCCTGCTGCCTTTCATTATCCCGACCGTGCTCTCGACTTTCGCCTGGAAGTGGATGTTCGACCCGACGTTCAGCGTCCTCAATTGGCTCCTCTACCATTTCGGCTTGATCACCGGTCGGATCAACTGGCTGGGCGATCCCGACCTCGCCATGATCTCGATTATCATCGTCAACATCTGGCGCGGGGTGCCGTTCTTCGCCATCAGCCTGCTCGCCGGCCTGCAGACCATCAGTCCCGAACTCAACGAGGCCGCCGCCATCGACGGCGCCAAGCCGTGGCAGCGATTCTGGCACATCACCTGGCCGCTGCTGCTGCCCGTGACCATGGTCGTGGTGCTGTTCTCGGTGATTCAGACGTTCGCCGACTTCCAGATCGTCTATGTGATGACGGGCGGCGGACCAGCCAACGCAACGCACCTGTTCGCCACCTACGCCTATCAGATCGCCATCGGCACCGGCCTGTTGAGCGAGGGCGCCGCCATCGCGCTCGCAATGTTTCCAGTCTTGTTTCTGGTCGTCATCATCCAACTTCTCTACATCCGCCGCGTGGAGGTCCGCTGAGCCATGATCGAAGGTGCAATCTGGCGAAAGTGGGTGTTCTTTTACGTCCCCATGGCGCTGTTCCTGCTTTTCCTGCTGTTCCCGTTTTACTGGATGGTGATCACTTCGGTGCGGCCGGACGGCGAGCTTTACCGGCCCTGGAATTCGATCAACTACAATCCGTTCTGGACCTGGAAACCGACCTGGGACCATGTCAGGTACCTGTTCGAGGAGACGCTGTTCGCATCGTGGCTGTGGAACACGACGTTCATCGCGCTCGCGTCAACCGCTATCTCGCTCGTGTGCGGCGTGTTCGCCGGCTATGCTCTGTCGCGGCTGAACTTTCCATTTGCCGGCAGCTTGGGTACCGGCATCTTCATCACCTATCTGGTGCCCCAGACGCTGCTGTTCATTCCGCTGGCCGAGATGATCCGCAACTATCGGCTGGGTGATACGCCCTGGGCACTGATTCTGACCTATCCGACCTTTCTTATTCCGTTCTGCACCTGGCTCATGATGGGCTACTTCAAGGCTGTACCGAGGGAGCTCGAGGAATGCGCGCGCATTGACGGCGCCTCGCGCTGGCAGGCTATGCTCTACATCGTCATCCCGGTGGCGATCCCGGGCATCCTCTCGGCCGGCATCTTCGCTTTTACGCTGTCGTGGAACGAGTTCATCTATGCGCTAGTCTTCCTGTCCTCGCCTGAGCAGAAGACTGTGCCGGTCGGCGTCACATCGGAGCTGATCCGCGGCGATGTATTCTACTGGGGACCGCTGATGGCCGGGGCCCTGCTTGGATCGATACCGGTTGCTATCGCCTATTCGTTTTTCGTCGAGCACTACGTCGCGGGATTGACCGGATCGGTGAAGGGCTGACAGCGCCCCGGATCATGGGATTGAAAAGCGCGCATGCAGAGCGACCAGGTGGTTGGGAGGCAGGTGAGCGAATGGGACAGGTCGTCCTCAAGGGGATCAACAAGTTCTACGAGAGCGTGCACGCTGTCAAAGACGTCAATCTGCAGATCCGCGACAAGGAGTTCGTGGTGTTCGTCGGACCGTCCGGCTGCGGCAAGACCACGACGCTCAGGATGATCGCCGGGCTGGAAGCGATCAGCTCCGGCGATATCTCAATTGACGGCAACGTGATCAACACACTTGCGCCCATGGACCGCGACATAGCCATGGTGTTCCAGAACTACGCGCTCTACCCGCATATGAGCGTATACGACAACATGGCATTCGGCCTGAAGATGCGCAAATTCGAAAGGCCTGAGATTGAGAAGCGCGTGCGCGAGGCGGCCGACATCCTCGGCATCGGCGAATTGCTAAAGCGCAAGCCGCGGCAGCTCTCCGGCGGCCAGCGCCAGCGGGTGGCTTTGGGCCGTGCCATCGTGCGCCACCCCCGCGTGTTCCTGTTCGATGAGCCGCTGTCGAACCTCGATGCCAAGCTGCGGGTGCAGATGCGTGTTGAGCTCAAGAAGCTGCATCTGCGTCTCGGCACCACCGCCATCTACGTTACCCACGATCAAGTCGAGGCTATGACGCTGGGTGACCGGGTCGTCGTCATGAAGGACGGCGTGGTGCAGCAGGTGGGGGAGCCGCTCGAGCTGTATAATCAGCCCGCCAACAAGTTCGTCGCCGGCTTCATCGGCTCCCCGGCCATGAATTTCGCCGCCGTTACGGTGACCGAGGCGGACGGGTCGCTGATCGCCGAGAACTCCGGCTTGCGCATCAAGCTACCGGACGAGATCGCGCAGCGCCTGCGCGGCCATATCGGGCGCGAGGTCATACTCGGTGTGCGGCCGGAGGACCTCACCGTGGCGGGTAGCGCTGATCTCGACCACCCGTGCTTCGACGCTGTGATTGAGGTGGTCGAGCAACTCGGCTCGGAAATCCTGCTCGATATGAAGGTCGGCGAGAGTATCATGGTGGCGAGCGTCGAGCCGACCGCGAGGGTGAGGGTGGCCGACAAGCTGCGCGTTGCCATGCGGCCTTCCAGGCTTCATGTTTTCGACGCGCAGACCGAGGCGGCCATCTAGCGCCCGCAGTTGGCCAATTCCACTGGCAAGGGATTTGCTCAGAACCGGTGACCTCGCTGTCACCAGCTTCGATGAGGCCCGGAGAGCGAAGGCACTTGGCCTAACCATGCCCGAGCCCTTTTTGCTGCGTGCTGACGAGGCGATTGATAATGCCATTTGCTGCGGTATCGGAGTCCGCTCCTGTGAAGGTTTTCGGATACCGGCCCCATGACGGTGGGGCCGCGCGCCATTGCTCCAGTTTGCGCGCTACAGCGAAGTGTCCGGAGCGGGGAGTAGACCGGAAGTCGTCGAGCTACCGGCGAACCGACGCGAATGACCCCAAGCCGACATTCCGACGGCATCGGGCGCATGCTGTGGAATCGCATCCGGTCCTCACACTCTACGCGCCGGCAGCGACGAGCTGCAGATGACACTTCACGACATCATCGACCAAAGTGCGTCAAGCCTTGGAGTGCAGGCTATCCCGCCACGCAAGAGGTGAACTGCATCAAGCCAGCCGGTCGAGCAGCGCCTTGGCGCCCCTCAGGACCGGAGTGTCGAAGCCTTCGGTGAACCAGCCATACACCAGCGCGAGAAGGTCATGAGCTTCCGTGCACTTGCCTTGATCGCGCCACAGGCGGGCGAGCCTCGTTGCAGCGCGCAGCCCAAACGTCCTCGCGCTCTGGCGCTCCGCCACAGCTAGCGCTCGATGATAATTCTGCTCCGCAGCGGCTTGGTCGCCTCGCGCATTCATAATGTCGCCTCGAAGTCGATGCAGCTCGACCTCACCGCACCGCTCGTGAGTCGTCTCGATCAGCTGCGCAGCCTCGACGAGGCAATTCTGCCCCTCCTGCAGATGCCCGACCTTGGCGTGAGCCTCGGCGAGAAAGCAGAGCGCGCGTGGCGTGTGCACAACGGCTCCGGCACCACGAAGCACCGAGAGCCCCCTCGCGAGCTTCGCGAGGCCATCCTGCGCCTGTCCAAGTGCTGTCAATGAGCGACCATGCTCGAGCAGTCCGAGGCCCAACCAGAGCGGAAAACCGTGCTCGTTCGAGAGAGCCACCAGCTCCTCCGCGTGCCGCCGTGCGTCATGCGGCAAGCCGGCGGCCGCCTCCACCGCACACACCTTGCTCAACACAAAGGCCACTGTAAACGGATGGTCGAGCCCGCGGGCTTCCGACAACGCCTCGTCCACGCGCGCGCGTCCCTGATCGATGTGGCCCAGAAGCGCCAATGTCAACGCCAAGTGACCCAGGCTCGCTGCGTACGGATCGGCCACCGCTATGGCGGCGCAAATCGCGCGAGCGGCCGGATCTCTCAGGCCATCACACAGCTCGAGAAGGGCGCGCGATGTCACAAACTCGCCGCGAAAGTAGCAACTGGCGCCGTGGATATAGTGACCCAGCAGCAGAGCGACCTGATCTTTTCTAGTCTCGCCAAATTTCTCCATCTGCTCGGCAAGGGACACCGCCAGCTCGTGCTCGGCCCGAACCATATGGAAACCCCATTGGGAATAGAGCAGCGGAACGAGACGATCCGGCCGATCGAACCGCTCAGCGAGTGCTCGCGCCCTGACGAGGGTATCGCCCACCACCGGCGCCGAATACCCTCGAGCTGCCATCAGCGCACGCCCGAGGGCAATTTGCAGGTCGAGTTCGTGCTGCACGGGCCGGGACTCCTCAGGCATGTTCGCCAGCAATTTCAGCCCCTTCTGCAACTGCGCCACCGCTTCCGTCATCGCCGACCGCGCGACAGCTTGCTGGCCGGACTTGAGCCGGTAGCCGACCGCCTTCCCGGTGAAGCCCGCCTCGGCGCAATGATGGGCCATGAGTTGCGGCTGAGCCGCCACGATGTCAGGGAACTGACTCTCCATCACCGTTGCAATGTGGGCATGGATCTGCTGGCGTCGACCGCGCAGCATGGTGCTATAGGCTGCGTCCTGCACCAGCGCGTGCTTGAAGGTGTACTCTGCATCGGGCAGGGTGCCCCGCTGGAAGACCAACTCGGCGCCTACGAGCTGCGCCAAGGCCCCGTCCACCTGTTGCTGCGGCATAGCCGCGACGGCGCTGATCAGCTCATGCGAGAACGACCGTCCGAGTGCCGCTCCGATCTGCGCCATCTCGCGCACGGGTGCCAAGCGATCGAGCCGTGCCAGGAGCGAGGCTTGGAGCGAGGTAGGGATGGCAAGCCGAGGCACGGGCCCCCGCGCATCAAAGCGGTCGCCAGCGTCGGTCAGCATGCCGCTCTCGATGACCGTCTTGGTCAATTCCTCGATGAATAGCGGTATGCCATCGGTCCGATCGATTATCTGTTCGGCGATCTCGTGGGGCAACGCCTTGCCGCCGGTCATCCGCATGATCATCTCGGCGCGCTGTCGACGCGGCAGACGACCGAGGCTGATCAATGTCACGTGCGAGCGCCCGATCCAAGTCGGCGCGAATTCCGGCCGGAAGGTGATGACCAGCAAGGCCCGGAGGGTGGCCACCCGGTCGACGATGAGATCCAACAGCTCGAGCGAGGTGGGGTCGATCCAGTGCACATCCTCGAACACCATCAGCACGGGCCGGCCTGCCGCCAGTCCCTCGAGTTGGGCTAGGAGGGCCCCAAACGTCTTCGCCTTGCGCTTCTGCGGGGTGAGATTAAGCGGTGGATAGCGACGGCCGATCTGCACCGACAACAGGTCTGCGATCAGAGGGACGGCCTCGCTGAGATCAGCGTTTGCCTCTGCGAGCAATGCCTCGAGCTTGTCCAACCGCTGCTCGTCCGTATCGTCACGCCGAAATCCCGCCGCCCGCTCGAGCTGTGAGATGGTCGGGAAAAGCGCGCTGCCCTGGTGGTGCGGCGAGCAGAAACGGCGCAAGCGGATGTGTGGATCATCGCTCAGCCGCTCCGCCGCGGTCTCAGCGAGGCGCGATTTGCCGATACCGGGCTCACCCGATATCAGCACGACCGAGCCATTGCCGCGCTTTATCTGCTGCCAGCGGCACATCAGCAGCTCGATCTCCTCATCGCGGCCAAGCAGTGGCGTTCCGGCTACGCGCAGGGCCTCGAAGCGGCTATCGACCGCGCTCGCGCCCATGACTCGCCAGGCCGGCACAGGGTCGCTGAAGCCTGCGATGGACACGCTCCCGAGAGCGAGATACTCGAAGAGTCCCCCGACGAGGCGGCGGGTGCCGCCGTCGATGACCACCGTATCCGGTCCGGCCAGCGCCTGAAGCCGCGAGGCCAGATTGGGGGTCTCACCGACCACCTCATGCTGCTGCGACGCGCCCTCCCCAATAAGATCGCCGACGATCACCAACCCGGTGGCAATGCCAACTCGCACTCGCAATCTTGCCCCCGGACCGACATCGAGTCCTGCCACGGCCGCAACCAATGCCAGCCCGGCGCATACCGCGCGCTCAGCATCGTCTTCATCCGCCCGCGGATAGCCGAAATAAGCGAGAACGCCGTCACCCATGTATCTGGCAACGAACCCGCCAAATTTCTCGATCTGCTCGGCGCAGCAGCGATGGTACGCGCCCATGATTTCCTGCAAGTCCTCGGGGTCGAGCCTTGTCGAGAGCGCTGTCGAACCAACAAGATCAGCGAACATCACTGTGAGATGACGTCTCGCGGCCGCCGTCCGAGGCGCAGGCGCGGGTCTTGGTCCGGCCTCATCGAGCTCTGCAATCGCGCGCAATATCTTCCTGCGATGGCCGAGCGAGACACCGATTTTTTCGAGGTCATGGTCAGTTACATCGCGCAGAACGCTTGGATCAATGTCGTTCTCGGCAAAGCGCTGCGCGTATTGCCCGAGGCCAAGTCTTTCGAGCCACTCCGCAATCTGCTGCATTGGCTTCACCGGCATCTGGTTGACGGCTGGCCGAATTTTAGACCATGGCGAAGAAACGTTATCCCGATGTCTGCACTCGGCAAATTTCAGACCTTGTGATGGACAGTCTGCACTCCGTAGACCGGCGTCGGGATGCTCTCGTAGCGCGCCTTCAACTGCAGGGAAAGGAATTGCGAGTAATGCCGCGACTGATGCAGATTGCCGCCGTGGAACCATAGTCCTTCCTGCTGCGTCGGCTTCCACATGTTGCGCTGTTCACCTTCCCATGGGCCGGGGTCCTTTGTAGTATTCGAGCCGAGGCCCCAGACCTTGCCGACTTGCTCGGCCATTTCCCGACTCACGAGATCGGCGACAAAGCCATTCATCGAGCTGTAGCCGGTGGCATAGACGATCACGTCCGCTGGCAATTCCTTGCCGTTGTCGAGCCTGACGCCGTTGGGCGTGATTTCCTCGACCTGTCCAGCGGACAGTTTGATTTTGCCGTCAATGATAAGCTGCGAAGCGCCGACGTCGATGTAATAGCCCGAGCCGCGGCGCAGATACTTCATGAACAGCCCGGAATCGTCGTCACCGAAGTCGAGCCTGAAGCCGGCCTTCTCCAGCCCGGCATAGAAGGCGGCGTCGTCCTGGCGGATCTTGTCGTAGACCGGCTTTTGAAACTGATTCAAGATCCGGTAGGGTAGTGAAGCGAAGATCAGATCGGCCTTTGCCGTGGTCATTCCGCTGCGGACGGCACGTTCGGAATAAAGATCACCGAGGGTCGCCATCAGCGAATCCGAGCGCACAATGTGCGTCGTCGAGCGCTGCACCATCGTTACGTCGATGCCGGCCTCGTACAGCGCAGCGCAGATGTCATGGGCCGAATTGTTCGAGCCGATCACCACCACCTTCTTGCCTCTGTAGCCGTCGGAGCCGGGATGGCGTGAGGAATGGTGTTGCTCGCCTTTGAAGTTTTCCATGCCCTTGATTTTCGGCATGTTCGGGTTGGCCGACATGCCGGTCGCGAACACAAGCTGCTTGGGCCGCAGCGTGATCTCCTTGCCATCCCGTTCAACGACGGCGGTCCATTCCTTCTTGGTGTCGTCCCAACTGGCGTGTTTGGCGGTAGTGTTCGTCCAGTAGTTCAGCTCCATAACCTTGGTGTACATTTCCAGCCAGTCGCCGATCTTGTCCTTAGGTGAGAACACAGGCCAGTTCTTGGGGAAATCGATATAAGGCAGATGATCGTACCAGACGGGGTCGTGCAGGCAGAGCGACTTGTAGCGGTTGCGCCAGGAATCGCCGGCGCGTGCGTTTTTTTCGGTGATGATCGTGGGCACTCCGAGCTGGCGCAGCCGCGCTCCGAGCGCAATGCCGCCCTGTCCGCCGCCGATGATAAGCACGTAGGGCTGGGTCTTGAAGCCGAGTTGCTCGACTTCCTCGTCACGCAGCTCCTTCCATGTCTTGGAGCCAGGATTGACGCCGTGCCTGGCGCCGAGCGGTCGGCTGAAGCCAGCCTTTTCCTCATGGCCCTTGAGTTCGGCCATCGTCGTCAAGAGCGTCCAAATCTGGCCGTTCTGCAGTCGGATGAGTCCATATCCGCGCGCGACCTCGGTCTCGAATGAGATCCAACACTCGGTCACGCCGCCAGCCTCGGTTGGCGTTTCACCCTCGGCGATTTTCCAGTTGCGCGGCTTCGCATGGGCGAGGCAATGCGCAAGCATGTCGCGGATCTGATCGCGGCCTTCCATGGTCTTGATGTTCCAGGTGAAGGCAACAAGGTCGCGCCAGTAGCATTCCGGAGCGAACATTTCCACGGCGGTGTCGAGATCGCCCGCCGCAAGCGCGGCTTCAAACTTGTCGAGGAAAACCTGGGCGCGCGCGCTAAGCGTGGTGTCGAGCATCACTTCCTCCCGGATGTCGTTTGCAATTTTTCTGCGCAAGCAGCGTAACCTTACCCCAAATATTGCGGGAATCCAGACTGGCGCGGCAGGGTTCCCGGTGGGCTTCAGCTCCTCTCAGCGCTCGCCTGCAACAACACCGCTCTGCCACCGACGAGTGGTACAATCAGAGTTCTATTCGCTGCGGTGCGCGAGTCCGGAATTGTGAAGGGTTTCGGATGCCGGCCCCATGACGGTGGGGCGGTGCGCACGGGGCCGGCGTCCGAAAGCCTCCAAGGGAGATGCTATGGGGCGGCGGCGAGGATATTGCATCCATCGTTGCTGATGTGAACCGATGGAGCGCCCCATGCAGAAATTGAACGATCTGAGCCGATCCCCGAGCCCCCTCGACCCGGACGGCACGCTGATCGCCGTTATCGAACTGAGCCTGTCGAGCTGGC
>NZ_JADPKQ010000513.1:0-649 GCF_023074015.1 Bradyrhizobium sp. 142 | reverse complement strand
CACAGCCGTTGCCCGCTGCACGATCTTGTCCTCGAGGGCCGCGATCGCCAGCGGGCGCTGCCGTCCGTCCGGCTTTGGGATGTAGACCCGCCGCGACGGCTGCGGCCGGTACGCTCCCCGGTGGACACGGGCATGCAGATCCTCAAGGTTGGCCTTGAGATCTTGCTCATAGTCCCGCCACGTCACCCCGTCCGTGCCCGGCGCGGCATGCTTCTTCAACGCGAAGAACTCCGCCTCGAGCAGGTCGGGATCGATGTGGTGAAGCAGCGCGGTGAACCTCTCCTTCTTCCTTTCCCTTGCAGTTCGTCGTATGCGCTCCAGCGCCTGTGTCACGCTCGTCCGGCTCGGCGTCCGGGTCGTGCTTTGCTGGTCCGCATTCCCCTTGGTCGCGGCCCTTCGCTCCACCAGCTCCTTTCGCAGATCGCTCTGCCTCGTTCGCCGGCTTCGCCGCTACTGTGGCCACGTCCGACTTCCCGCGTTCGTTCGTCATCGGCTTCGGCTCCTCGCCTTCCCGATGCGGACCGAAGGCGCATGCCGCCTGCGGTCGAACGCGGGACCTCCCAGGTTCCGGCGCGGTCCCTTACTGCGTGATGGGGTCTTCGACCACGGCAGAGCGTCAGCCCCTCGCATAACGGGACCGCACATGTTG
>NZ_JADPKQ010000079.1:0-649 GCF_023074015.1 Bradyrhizobium sp. 142 | reverse complement strand
CACAGCCGTTGCCCGCTGCACGATCTTGTCCTCGAGGGCCGCGATCGCCAGCGGGCGCTGCCGTCCGTCCGGCTTTGGGATGTAGACCCGCCGCGACGGCTGCGGCCGGTACGCTCCCCGGTGGACACGGGCATGCAGATCCTCAAGGTTGGCCTTGAGATCTTGCTCATAGTCCCGCCACGTCACCCCGTCCGTGCCCGGCGCGGCATGCTTCTTCAACGCGAAGAACTCCGCCTCGAGCAGGTCGGGATCGATGTGGTGAAGCAGCGCGGTGAACCTCTCCTTCTTCCTTTCCCTTGCAGTTCGTCGTATGCGCTCCAGCGCCTGTGTCACGCTCGTCCGGCTCGGCGTCCGGGTCGTGCTTTGCTGGTCCGCATTCCCCTTGGTCGCGGCCCTTCGCTCCACCAGCTCCTTTCGCAGATCGCTCTGCCTCGTTCGCCGGCTTCGCCGCTACTGTGGCCACGTCCGACTTCCCGCGTTCGTTCGTCATCGGCTTCGGCTCCTCGCCTTCCCGATGCAGACCGAAGGCGCATGCCGCCTGCGGTCGAATGCGGGACCTCCCAGGTTCCGGCGCGGTCCCTTACTGCGTGATGGGGTCTTCGACCACGGCAGAGCGTCAGCCCCTCGCATAACGGGACCGCACATGTTG
>NZ_JADPKQ010000371.1:0-651 GCF_023074015.1 Bradyrhizobium sp. 142 | reverse complement strand
GTGATCAGATCAGGCAGATCGAGGACGCTCGGCTGGAGCGTCTCAAGCAAGCGCCCAGTGATGGACCACACGCCATGGTGCGCCTGTTGGCGCGGGTGATCGGGGTTGGTGTCGAGACGGCCGACATGCTGGTGCAGGAGGTCCTGTCGCGAAGCATGCGCGACCGACGGGCGATCGCGCGTTACGCCGGCCTCACGGGCTCGCCCGACGAGAGCGGCAGAAAACGCCGGCAGAAAGGGCTGACCCGTTCCGGCAACGCTCGGGTTCGACGAGGCATGATCCAATTGGCGTGGCGATTTCTCATGTTCCAGAAGGACAGCACCTTGGCGCAGTGGTTTCGAACCCGCACCGAGAGCGCCCGCGGCACGCGCAAGACCATGATCGTGGCCTTGGCGCGCAAGCTACTGATCGCCCTGTGGCGTCTCGTGCGGGAGGGCGTGGTGCCGGACGGCGTCGTTCTGCGGCCGGCATAATGAACAGAGGTCACTGAAGGACACCCAACAGTTTCGGCCCGGTCCGTCCGCTGGTGACGGGTCGCCGATGACGGTTCGAGGTGGCGGAGCCCCGACGTGTTTCCTTGGCTTTCAATGCCGAAAGGGAGAATGGGTCCGCCGCTTCGGAGCTTCGCTGCCGATGCGCATGACTGCATCA